>JAJTCL010000070.1 GCA_021323255.1 Propionibacteriaceae bacterium
TGGCCACCGCGAGCGCCAGCACTAATATCGCGATCTGCCCGGCAATGCCAGTGGCTGGCGACCGCGCGGCATCAACTGGTGTTCCGCTGGATGCTGCCGCTGGCGAATAATTCGCTGGCGATGTGAGGCCGGCATCCACGCTGGGGTCAGCTGGGCTGTCATTTCCGAGGGTGAAGGCCGCGGTCTGTCTGGTTACCACGCCAGCGTTCAGAGTGCGATTTTCGAAGTCGATGGAGGAGGCGTTCACCTCCGCAGCCGGCACCAGGTTGGGTGCTCCCTGAGCCAGCACAAAGACCGGCGTCAGCCCTGTCGCAGGATCGGGGTCGGAGTCCAGTGCCGGATCCGTTCCCGCCGCTCGCCCGGTCAGGGCGTGGTGTGCTGGCAGGTTTGTGAACTGGAGCCGGTAACGACCGCCTCGCAGCTGAGTGAATTGATAGTGGCCTGTCGCATCAGTGTTGGTTGTGGCGACGACGTTGCCGGCGACAGTGAGCAACGAGACGGTCGCCGGTGCAGCCGGTTCGTCAGGCTGCTGCACGCCATCGCTGTTCACGTCGAGCCAAACCCGGTCACCCACGGCGTACCGAAGCGGGGTGATTCCGGCATCGATCGTGGAATTGATGTACTCCGCGACCACGCCATCTGTTGCCGTGGTCGGTCGGACATTCGGTTCGCCTACGCCCAAGGTGAAAGGTGGAGTCACTCCCGAGTAATCGGGATCGGAGTCGGTGCCACGCTGACCACCGGCGCTAGCTGGGGTCAGCCGGAATTCTTCCGGCACGCCTGCAAACCGCACCGAGTACCTGCCGGCCTGCAAGTTGTCAAAGACGTAATGTCCGGACGGGCTACTCACCGTCGAGGCGACGACCTCGCCCTCGATGTCGAGCAACTGGACGCTGATCCGGCTCGCGGGCGACTCCCCTGTGTCCTGGACGCCTGAGCGGTTGTCGTCGCGCCAGACCAGGTCACCGATCGCGAACCTGCTTCATCAGATCGGGGAGCCTCAGAGGATGTGCGACCGGCTGCAACGCCCATCCGTACTGTCTGGTCCTCCGACGTCACGTCGACCGCGGTACTCAACGGCTGGAATGAGCTGCTCTCTGAAACCGGCGCGAGGTCAGACAGCGCCGCGGGGATTTCAGCAACCACGAAGTACCGGCCGCCTTTGAGTTTGCTTGTGGCATCAAGGACGAAGGTGCCCTCGCGGTCGGTGACACCTGCAACGTGGGCGCCGCTGGCGTCGGTTACCGCAATCTCGATCCCAGGCTGTGGCCGATCGATGGTGCCGTCGTAGATTCCGTTCGCGTCGAAGTCACGGTTGACGATCACCGTCAACGTGCCGTCGGTGGTTTCGGCGTCTGCCGGAACCGGCAGTGCCACCACGGTCACCCATGTGATGAGTCCCGCCAAGGCGGCAGCTGAGCGCAAGAGCGTACGCAGCACAACAACCTCATCGGACCTGGCCCCCGTGCCCGAAGGTTACGGGTAGGAGCGCCCCGAACGCTCCGACCTCGGCTCAATATAGCCAGATGTACCGCGATGTTTCGGTGGTTCCGGCTTTTTGTCGCAAGAAGTGTGACCGACTCGAGACCTGCGACGGTCAGCGGGGGCGTACGACCTGCGTCTTCGCGGCTATGTCGTGCAGCGCCTGTCGCTTTCGGTGCCAGAGCGGAAAGAGCACGTCCACGAGGGTGACCAAGCCCAGGAATGAGCTGATGCCGGGAAGCACCCAGACTGCGACGCGGATGCCGATCGAGTTCCACGCGAGCGGCCCAGGATCGCGCCCGCGGTCCACGGGTACCACGCGCAGCCCGCAGATCAGCTTGCCGGGTGTTGCCGACTTCCAGCGCAGAAAGCCCGCGTGGTAGAGCATCCCGACAGCAAGCGTCACTGAGGTCACGACCAGCTGGTTGGTGCCAGAGATCAGATCGGTGGTGTCCAGCGTCGGCGGTGCGACCCCAGACCGTTGGGCATCCAGTACGGCGTTGAAGAAGCTGATCAGCGTCGCGTACAGCGACCGCCACACCGGGAAGGTGATCACGGTGACGATAGCGGTGGTGATCAGGTTGTCAATGAGCACTGCTAGCACCCGCCACCACCAGGACGCGAGGGGGACGCCGTCCGCGGTCATGGTGGCCTGCACCGAACCAGCTCGCGGTGCTGCGTGGCCGAGCGGCTGAGTCACATTGGGCTGCGGATAAGGCGCGTACGGAGCCTGGCCATAGCCGGTGTTCGGCGGGCCTGCTCCTGGGCGAGTGTTGCGTGACCACTGCCAGCCGTCCCAGTAACGTTCCTGAGTAGGGTTCACCGGGTCCGGGTACCAGCCGCTGGGAGCGGCGTGGCGTCCGGGCGGAGCCGGCGGCGAGCCTACGGGGATGTCAGACACCTCATCATCGTAGTGTCAGGTTTCCGAAGCCAGGTCGATGTGGCTGATCGTGATGATCAACAACCGGCGAATCCAGGCCGAGCCACACCGACACTCGGCACTTCCCAGGCACAGATCACCAGCAAGTTGTTGCAGTTTCGAAATGATTCGGGCTTCCTTTGCAACAAGAGTGGGCAAGTGGGGGGTCTTTACGTTATACATGGACCGACGGGGACCAAGAAGCCAGCGTGTCTCAGCAAGGACTACTGATCAGCGTGAGATCAGGTGTGAACGCCAGACCGTCGCGGCGGCTTATCAGCCGGCCCACCGACGTAGATCCCGACAGGGATCGGGCCAAGTCCGCCACCCTTCATGCGCTGAATCTGATCTCGCTCGGAAGAACTGGCAAGGACAGTCTCGGACGTCACGTCCGAGGCCCGTCAGCATGCAACTCCCGTGCAGCCAAGATTCTTCCGGTGGCTGCGCAACCAGCTAGCAAACCGGCCGTAAGGCCTCAGACCCCTGACATAAGGGACGACACCAGGAAGGAATGACTCCAGATGCGCTGGAATCGGAAAGTAGCGGCAGCCGCAGGCTTGTCCGCGGTCTTAGTCGCAACCACCGCTTGTGCCGGAGCCGGTGGAGCCGGCGGCGGTGGCGGCGGCGAAGGCGGTGGCGACAACTCGATCAACGTCTTGATGGTCAACAATCCGCAGATGCTCGCGCTGCAGAAACATGCCGGTGAGTTCACGAAAGAGTCGGGCATCACGGTGAACTTCACCGTCAAGCCGGAGAATGAAATGCGCAACCAGGCGGCGCAGGAGTTCGCGAACCAGTCAGGCCAATTCGACGTGGCAACCCTGTCTAACTTCGAGATCCCCTTCTACTCCAAGAACAACTGGCTGTGGTCAATGGATGACATCCAGGCGTACAAGGACGACAAGGAGTTCAATCAGGCCGACATCTTCCCGGCGATGACCGAGTCGCTCAAGGGTCCGGACGGCAAGCTCTACGGTGAGCCGTTCTACGGCGAGTCTTCGTTCCTGATGTACCGCAAGGACGTTGCCGACAAAGCTGGCGTGACGATCAAGGACAAACCGACCTGGGATGAGGTCGCGGCAGCGGCCGCCAAATTGGACGGTGCCGAATCTGGCATGAAGGGCATCTGCCTGCGTGGCCTGCCTGGTTGGGGTGAGGTGTTCGCCCCGCTGACCACGGTGGTCAACACCTTCGGTGGCACGTGGTTCGAGAAGGACTGGACGGCCAAGGTCAACGCGCCGGAGTTCAAGGAAGCAACCACCTTCTACACCGATCTGGTGAAGGCGCATGGTGAGGCCGGAGCAGCCCAAGCCGGATTCGCCGAGTGCCTGACCGCGACGACCCAGAGCAAGGTCGCCATGTGGTACGACGCCACCTCCGCTGCGGGCAGCCTTGAGGCCCCCGACTCCCCGGTGAGGGGCAAGATGGCCTACGCGCAGGCACCTGTCAAGCTGACTGACGCGTCCGGCTGGCTGTACACCTGGGCGTGGGCAATCGAGAAGAAGAGCCAAAAGCAAGACAACGCCTGGAAGTTCATCTCCTGGGCCTCGTCGCAGAAGTACGAGGAACTGGTTGGTGCGCAGGACGGCTGGGCAACGGTGCCAGCTGGCAAGCGTATCTCGACCTATGAAAACCCCGAGTACAAGAAGGAGGCCGGTGCTTTCGGCGAGGCGACACTCAAGGCGATTGCGGAGGCCGACCCGGTCAACCCGGGTGTCCAGCCGCGGCCAACTATCGGTATTCAGTTTGTCGACATCCCGGAGTTCACCGACCTGGGCACCAAGGTCTCACAGGACATTTCGGCTGTGATCGCCGGCAAGAAGACCGTCGACGAAGCGCTCAACAACGGCCAGAAGCTCGCTGAGGCGGTCGGCGAGAAATACAAGGGCCAGTAACAAGATCTGAGGGGCTTCGGCAGGCTCAGACGCACAACAGGTGCGGCTGAGTCTGCCGAAGCCCAAGATCACAAGCGACAACTCAACGCTGACGTGAACCCGTCGATAGGCTCAGGGCCATCCGTCGACAGCTCACCTCACATTGACAAGGAGGCATGGCGAATATGGCCACCACAACGGCGACGCCCCTCGACACGAAGGCCGAGGCCAAGGCAGCCAAGAAGAAGGAGCCCAAGCCGAGCTTCAACGAACGCTGGCTGGACAAGAAGGGCTGGATCCGACGGTTCCCGCTGCTGCCGGCTCTGGTCTTCACCATCATCTTGACCCAGATCCCGTTCGTAGCGACGATCATCATCTCGTTCATGAACTGGGAAGCCCAAAATCCCACCGAGATCGCCTTCGGGACGCTCGACAACTATGTGCAGGTCTTCACCGATCCGGCCCTGCGATCAAGCGTGTTTTTCACGATCGTGCTCACCGTGACCGTGGTGCTCGTATCGCTGGCGTTGGGGCTCGGCATCTCCTTGCTCTTGAACCGCAAGTTCTTCGGCCGCGGGGCCGTCCGCACCATGATGATCACTCCGTTCCTGATCGTGCCGGTGGCCGCCGCGTTGCTCTGGAAACACGCCATCTACAACCCGGTCTACGGTCTGCTCAACGGCCTGCTCACGCTGGTCGGCGCTGAGGCGCAGCCGGACTGGATCACCGAGTTCCCACGGTTGGCGATCGAGGTGCAGCTGATCTGGTATTGGACCCCGTTCATGACCCTGATTCTGCTGGCCGGTTTGCAGTCCCGACCAGGTGACATTCTCGAGGCGGCCAATGTCGACGGTGCGAGTGCCTGGCAGACCTTCCGCTTCATCACCATGCCCCACATGCGGCGCTACCTCGAACTCGGCGGCCTGCTCGGCTCCATCTATGTCATCCAGACCTTCGACACGGTGTTCGTCATGACAGCCGGGTCACTGGGCACCGCGAACCTGCCCTTCACCGTCTACGAAACCCTCTACAGCGCCCAAAACTATGGTCTTGCTTCCGCCCAAGGTGTGGTTGTGGTGATCTTCTCCATCGCCATCGCCACCTTCTTGCTGCGTACCGTGTCCACCCTGTTCGAGGAGTCCTGATGACCAGCGCACTCGCCCCAGCCCCCAGCAAGCTAGCCGCTGAGCGAAAGAAGTCCAGTGAACGCGGTCGGCGCCTCGGCTCCCGCGGCGGCAACATCGCCGCCGGCATTGCAGCCTGGGCCATCGGGATCTTGTTCGTCTTCCCGGTCTTCTTCATGGTGTTGACAAGCCTCCATTCCGAAGTCAACGCCTCAACCAACCCGCCCAGCTTCTTCGCGCCCCTCACCCTCGACGGCTACCGGGAGTTCTTCGGCGCATCCTCTGGCGCCAGCCCCTGGCCACCGTTGATCAACTCCGCCACGGCCTCGATAATCTCGACCATCCTGGTGATCTTGCTGGCGATCCCTGCGGCGTACGCGCTCTCGGTCAAGCCGATCAAGAAGTGGACGGATGCCATGTTCTTCTTCCTGTCCACCAAAATGCTGCCCGCAGTTGCGGGCCTGCTGCCGCTCTACATCATCGCCAGATATCTCGGCCTGCTGGACAACATCAACTACCTGCTCATCTTGTATACGGCCATGAACCTGCCCATCGCGGTCTGGATGATGCGTTCCTTCCTGGCCGATATTCCGGTCGAGCTCTTCGAAGCAGCAGCAATTGACGGCGCCGGCCTGATCCGCACACTGCGCAGCATCATTGTGCCGATCATCTCCCCCGGCATTGCCGCCACTGCGCTGATCTGTTTCATCTTCGCCTGGAACGAACTGCTGTTAGCCAACACCTTGACCAGCGTGATCGCCGGGACGGCACCGGTGTTCCTGACCAGCTTCGTCACCTCCCAAGGGCTATTCCTGGCCAAGGTATGTGCCGCGGCGACAATAGTCTCGCTGCCGGTGATCATCGCCGGCTTCGCTGCGCAGGACAAGCTGGTGCAGGGCCTGTCCCTCGGTGCCGTGAAGTAAGGCACAGTTTGAGATGACTGCACTGAACCAAGCCAATCTGGGATCACTTTCGGTGCCAGTGCCGAGCTACGACCGCTCACAGGTGAAGGTTGGCATCGTGCACTTCGGTGTCGGTGGGTTCCACCGAGCCCACCAGGCGATGTACATCGACCAGCTCATGGAGCGGGGCAAGGCACTGGACTGGGGCATCTGCGGTGTCGGTGTGATGCCGTTCGACCTCAAGATGAAGGAGGCAATGCAGTCTCAGGACTGTCTCTACACCCTGGTTGAGAAAGCCCCGAGCGGAAGTTGGGAGCCTCGAGTCGTCGGATCGATCGTGCAGTATCTGTATGCACCGGAAGATCCTGATGCGGTCATTGAGAAGATGGCCGATCCTGCCACGCGGATCGTTTCGCTCACCATCACCGAAGGGGGATATAACTTCCACCCGGTCACCGGCGAGTTCGACGACACGAATCCGGCTGTCCAGGCAGATCTGGCTCCGGGGGCGGTCCCTGCCACCACCTTCGGCCTGGTAACAGAGGCCTTGGTGCGCCGGCGCTCTCGTGGCATCGAGCCCTTTACGGTGATGTCCTGCGACAACATCCAGGGCAATGGTCATATGGCGCAGGATGCCCGGCTCCGAGATCCGGAGCTGGGTGAATGGGTGGCCAGCAACGTCCGATTCCCGAACTCCATGGTGGACAGAATCACTCCTGTCACCACAGACGAAGACCGAGTGCAGGTCCGGGAACGCTTCGGCATCGAGGACTCCTGGCCGGTGGTGTGTGAGCCGTTCACGCAGTGGGCGCTGGAAGACAACTTTTCCACTGGGCGCCCGCCGTTGAATGAGGTTGGCGTGCAGGTGGTGGCCGACGTTGTGCCGTACGAGCTGATGAAGCTGCGGCTGCTCAACGCCAGCCATCAGGCCCTGTGTTACTTCGGGTATCTGGCGGGCTACCGGCTGGTGCATGAGGTTGCGCAGGATCGGTTGTTTGCCAACTTCCTGCTGGACTACATGAACTCAGAAGCCACTCCGACCCTCGCTCCGGTGCCGGGTATCGACTTGG
Organism: Propionibacteriaceae bacterium; assembly: GCA_021323255.1. Taxonomy (GTDB): domain Bacteria; phylum Actinomycetota; class Actinomycetes; order Propionibacteriales; family Propionibacteriaceae; genus Microlunatus. The sequence goes on from JAJTCL010000070.1 coordinate 7,372, forward strand.
ACCAGTACAAACTGCAGCTGATCGAACGATTCTCCAATGGCGGCGTCCGAGATACCGTCGCCCGGCTTTGCGCCAGCAGTTCGGAACGCATTCCCACCTGGCTGGTTCCGGTCATCCGGGAGAACATTGCCGCTGGTCGCGATGTGACGTTGTCGGCAGCTGTGGTTGCCAGCTGGGCTCGGTACGCCGAAGGTGTGGACGAGCAGGGCGAGCCGATCGAGATCGACGATCAGCTGGCTGACACAGTGCGGCGCCTCGCCGCCCAACAGCAGGAGGATCCGCTGGCCTTCGTCAAGAACCAGGAACTCTTCGGAGACCTGGCCAACGAGACCGCGTTCACCAAGCCATACCTCGATGCTCTCGATTCCCTGCACACCAGCGGCTCCCGCGCCACGCTCGAGGCCCTCGCGAGGCGTTCCACTCCCGTCTAGAACACGCGGAGGGAGGTCTCACATCGGGATTAATGAGGCGCGAACTCGTTGCGCACTACGCCGATCCGCAGCGAGGTGAGCACGCCGAGCAGCGCGACGACGGCCATTGACAGCTCGACGATGCCAAACGTCAAGGCGAGGTTGCCGCTCGGCTGCAACGCAGCGAAAACCGTGCCAGCGAGGCCGACGAAGATACCGGAGCCGAGGGCGTCGTACACGTTGAGCGAGGAGGCGTTACGGCCCTGCTCAGCTGCGGTCGACAAGGTCATCGCAGCCAAGGAGGTGCTGGAGGTCGCAAGTCCCATGCCGAGGCCGGCGAAGATCCAGCTCACCGCAACCAAGACGTACGGAAGTGTCGGAACGAAGGCGATCAGGCCGACGAGCGCCAACCCCAGGGCCACCGACCAGCAGCCCAATGTGATCAGCACGTCACGTCGAACGCGCAGCCACGGTCGCGCCTGCAGCCAGGAGCCAGCAGTCCAACCGACGGCACCGACGGTCAATACGGCGCCCGCTTGAAACAGCGGAACTCCTCGCTGCTCAACCAGCATCAGCGGCACGAAGACCTCACCACCGAAGAAGGCGCCAGCGAGCAACCCACGCGTTTGAATAACCTGCGAGAGGCCACGAGGGAATCTCAAGAATCTGGGTGGCATGAGCGGTGGCAGCGCCACGAGAAGACCGGACAGACCGCCAATTACGAGCACGACCGTGACCCAGTCCGATCGCTGACCCGCGAGTTGCAGCACGGCGGCGGCCACGGCAAGGAGTCCGGCAGCCCACAATGGCGCGGGTTTCTGCGCATCGGGGTCGCTTGGCTGGTGCGAGCGCATCATACGGAGCAGGCTCGGTAACGCCATTGCGCCGCCGAATATCACCAGAGGAATCACCGCGAAGAACACCCAGTGCCAGCTCAAATTCTGGGTAAGCCACGCCGCCGCCGGCGGCCCGACGAATGACGGCAGCACCCAGGCAGTGGAGATGTAGGTGAACATCTTGGGCCGCTGTCTCCGACTGAAGGCCATGGCGACACAGACGTAAATTGCCACGTTCATAGCGCCGCTGCCCAGTCCCTGGACAAGCCGACCCGCGAGCAGTTGGAGGAAGTGTTGAGCTGTGCCTGCCACTACCAGTCCGGCCAGGAAGATCACCAGACCAACCAGGAGCGGTTTAGCTGGTCCGATCCGGTCGCTGAGCCGGCCACACACCACGGTCGCGAACAGCATTCCGATCAGGAACAGTGAAAACGCCCAGGCGTATTGCCTCAGGCCGGCCAGCTCACGGGCTGCCACAGGCATCGCAGTCGCCACGGCGATGGTCTCGAAGGCGATGGCAACGACTGTGGCGCAGAGGCCTATGGTGAGTGCACGCTGGGAGACCTTGGGCGCAGCAACCTCGGCGTGGTCGCGCGAGGTCTGCTGCGTGGCCATCTCACCAGTTCACCACCTCTAGCCGGCTCGAGGTCAATTCGATTTGCGCGAGGACTGACTGCGCTGCGCAAACATCCCACGCTGCGCGGGATCCCCACGCTGTGCGTGGCGTGCATGCATGTACAGCGCCAATACCCCACGTAGCGTGGGATGTTTGCGCGCCGGGCTGTCTAGACTGACAACCGTGAGTCAGCAACTGAGCCCAGGCTCCCAGACGATTGTCGACGAGCGCACCCAGGAGCGCCCCGACCACCGCGTTGAGGAGGGCGATCATGAGCGCTTCTCCCACTACGTGCCGAAGGACAAGCTGACCGAAGCCATGGTGATGGGCACCCCGGTAGTCGCACTCTGCGGCAAAATATGGGTACCCAGCCGCGACCCAGAGCGGTTCCCAGTGTGCCCGGAATGCAAGGAGATCTGGGAGTCTCTAGAACCCGGCGGCGACGGTAACTGACACGTCGACCTCTGCTGCGCTCCACGACGCGTACCTCTAGTCTGACGCCATGGATTCCGAGGTCAACATCGGGCGAACGCTGGTGCTCGTCCGACACGGCAAGTCCTCGTGGGATTACGACGTCGATGATCATGAGCGGCCACTGTCCGGCCGTGGGCGTCGGGACGCTGAGGCACTCGGCCGGTTGCTCAGCCAGCGATCACTGCATCCTGACCTGGTGCTCTGCTCGGATGCGACGCGTACCAAGCAGACTTGGGACTACGCCAAGGCGGGCGGCGCCACCGCCGGCGCGATTGAGTACCTCCGCGACATTTATCACGCCTGGGTGCCGGAGCTGCTGGCGATGATCCGCGATGTTCCTGACGAAATCCACACCTTGCTTGTGCTCGGACATGCACCCGGCATCCCAGACTTGGTCGAGCACCTGTGCGTCCGAACGGACTCGCCGGATTGGACGCAGATGGACAACAAGTTCCCGACCAGCGCGCTCGCTGTGGTGAACGTGCCCGGGCCATGGGCCGAACTCGGGAAAGGTCGCGCAGAATTGGCCAATTTCATCGTGCCGCGCGGCTGACCTCCCTCATTTCCTGACGCTCGATTCGCTTCCAACAGCGTGTCGAGCGCTCAAGCTCAAACCAGCGTCACTTTTTTGGAGATCAATGCCTGAAGGATTACGGCAACGACGACGTCAGGGTGGTCTCGGAGCATCCGCCAGGTGAAGCGCAGTACCAGCCAGCCATTCGCGACGAGCGCGTTCTGCCGCCAACGATCCGATTCGAAGAGATCTTCGTCGTCTTCGTGTAGGCCATCTATCTCGATGGCAAGTTTGAGATGCGGGAATGCGATGTCGATGTAGTAGATGCGGCCTTCGAGGACTACAGGGAAGTTTGTCCTCCAACCGGTGAGTCCCGCACCGCGCAGAATCCGGTGAGCGAGACGCTCCGCCGCCGACCCGGGTTCGTTCCTGGAGTCGATGAGTAACTTAAGTCGTTGTTGGTTGCCGAGGCGGTTAGGAGTCAGGCGAAGGGCCTGATACATCCCTTCCAACGTTGCCGCTCGGGTACGGAGCGCGATATCGATCGCATCCGCGCAATCGAACGTGGCAAGGTCGATGGCACTCAGCGGCGGCGCCGTATACAGCAGGCCAGCACGCTCGACGACCAGCTCGGCAGGACGCCCGCTGCTTATCGTGCGGAGCAAACACAAACTGTGGACAGTACGAGAAGTGAGAGGTATCGGCTGTGGATGACGAGACTTCCCTCATAAATTGATGCGCGTTCAGTCAAGTCGCCACGACACGCCGGAAGCTGAGCAACCAGCGTCAGTTTCTGAGGGAGGCGTGGACGACCAAGTCGGCAACGAAGGCGAGCTTCACGATCACTGGCTGTGCCAAGACAAACGGGTAGAGGTCGGGGCGGCCCAAGCTGCGGTTGATCTGATTCAGGCCCTTGGTCAGCGGCAACCAGGTCCGCGCAATCAGCTCAGCCATCGGCGTCTCGAGCGGACCAACCCGTTGCTGGTCTGCGATGAGCCCGAACTCCTGCGCCGTTTGCAACGTGTCGGCAATGTGCAAGAAGTGTCCAAACACTTCCGCAAAGTCCTCGAGCGGGTGCATGGTCGCATACGCACTGATGAAGCGGTCCTGCCAGTCGTGGCCGGACCCAGTCGAATAATGCCGCTGCAGCGCCTCCTCATAGGAGGTGCTTTCGTCTCCGAACAGAGCGCGGAACTCGTCGCGGCGGTCGGGGATGAGCGCAAGCAGTTCGCAGTAGTAGTGACCGATCTCGTGGCGAAAGTGCCCAAGAACGGTCCGGTAGGGCTCGTCCATGCTCTCGCGAAGCGCCTCACGGTGAGCATCGTTGCTCTCGGCCAGGTCAAGGGTGATGATCCCGTTCTGGTGGCCCGTCATGATCTTCCCTTGGCTGCTGGAGAGCAGGTCGAATGCAAGTCCAACGTGGCCGTCGCTCACCTTGATCGGGAGCTGGAGCTCGTCGAGGCCGAAGATCAGCCGGCGCTTGGCGGATTCGGCAACCCAGTACTGCCCTAGCCCCACCAGGTCACCATCGGCTGGCCGGGTCCTGGTCAACATGCAGCTGAAGCACAGGCCGAATGCCGAGGCCGGATCCGCGATCCAGTTGCACCCGCAGCGGTTGAGGTTGGCGCAGATTGGACGGTCAGCACTGACGGCCGCCATAGTGCCTTGACCGCGCGAGTACCCGACCGGGGTGCCACATGTCACGCACAGAGAGTTCTCGAAGAACAGCTCGGCACCGCAGACCTCACAGTGAAAAACGCGCACGATCGCCCACTTTGCCAGGAGCAAGGCTACGAATCTCGAGCGGGTCTAGCCTGACTAAATGATCACCGCTCTGCACGCATTGCTCTACTCAGAGGATCCGCCGGCCACCCGAGCGTTCCTCCGCGACATCCTCGGCTGGCCTTACCTGGAGGACACCAACTCCGAGCCCGGCTGGCTGATCTTCCGGTCCGGCCCAAGTGAGCTTGGCGTTCATCCGAATAGCTGGACCTACGGTGGCGAGTCGAGGAGAGTGCCGATCCATCACGAAGTGTCGCTGATGTGTGATGACCTGGCCGCAACCATGCGTGAGCTGTCGGCGAAGGGAGCTGAGTTTACGGGCGACCCGGTCGACGAAGGATTCGGCCTCTGTGCCAGCCTCCGGGTTCCAGCGGCCGGAGAGATCTTGCTCTACCAGCCCAGCTATGCGCCGTCATACGCCTTGTAGCCGACCCGCCTGGTAGGGAGGTTATGCCTCCGCCATATCGACCGAGACCTCCATTTCGGATTTCTTGGCCTCGGTGAAGATCACGCCCTTGACCGGCGGCACGTCGCCGTAGTCGCGACCCCACGCCACCGTCGCGTGTGAATCGTCCACGAGGCGGTCATTGGTCGGATCGAGGTAGAGCCAGCCAGCACCTGGAACCCAGCAGCCGGCCCAGGCATGGCTGGCAGCCGCACCGACCAGCCGCGGCTTGCCCGGTGGCGGACGGGTGGCCAGGTAGCCGCTGACGTAACGGCCAGCCAGGCCCAGCGAGCGCAGGCAGGCCACCATGAAGTGGGCAAAGTCTTGGCACACCCCGGTCCGTTTCTCCAGCAGCTCGGAGATCTTGGTACGCAGTGTGGTGGAGCCCGATTTGTACGTGAAATCGCGGTGAATGCGTTGCATCAGCTCAACCGCGGCTTCGCCAATCGGGCGGCCGGCTGGGAACGACAGTCGGGCATAGTCCTCAATCGACGGGGGGACATCGACATAAGGCGACTGGAAGGTGAAGTCCATCGCCTCCCACGCGTCCCCGTCGTGCTCTCGCTCCCGAGGCTGCGCCCACTCCCATGGCGCTGCCAGGGCCTCCGGATCCAGCTCATTCACTCCGATGTCGACCAGGCTGGTCGAGGTCACGACCAGCCTGGTATGGGGCTGGACGACATGAAAAAAGCCCTTGGCATTGCCATACAAGTCAATGTGTCGAAACAGGTCCGCCGGCTCAGGCTCGATCGCGATCTCGTTGGCTACACAGGTCTGCCACCCCAGATCACGCGGACGCAAGTGAAACAGACCGTAGCTCCCGGTGACATCGGAGTCATAGGTGTACGTCGTGCGATGTTCGATGCGGTAGGTCGTCATGCAATGCCACCCACCGCATCACTCCGAAAGAGCGGCCGCTGAGTTGGCGGCTGCTGCTGATATTGGTCCCGGATTGCCTCCGACAAGGCTCGCAGCTGATGCTGCAGCTCGGCGAGGAACTCCTCGAGCGCAACCCGGCGGCCATCAGCGGACTCTGCGAGCACGACCGGATCAGCAATGCGTACGCGTTCGGCCAGCCCGTCCAGTAGTCGCAACGGTCGACTCGTCGGTGAGGTGTTGGGCAGCGCCCTGAGGTCGGTTCGGATGCGCTGGAGCTGGTAGGCGACTGAGCGCGGGTTGACGGGGTCAATCACCAGTAATTCGAGCACCGCATCGACCCCGGGTCGGGTGCCATATCGGCGACGGAATGTCACGATCGATTCAGCCGCAATCAGGACCGCCTCCAGCACCAGCCGATCAGCTTCGGACGCTCGCTCCCGGCAGATGGTGACCCGCAAGAGCGCCAGAATCTGCAATGCGCGCTCCAACCCGCGACCCGAGTCGAGCATGTACCATCCCGGATCGCGGACCATGTTCTCCGTTGCGATCCCCGCGAGTGCCAGCAATCCGGACAGCACCCGTTCACTGGCGTCGGTGAGCTGAAGACCTTGATCGTGAGGATTGGCGGCCAGTGCGGCGAGTGCCCGCTCAATGTCGGCAAGCACCATCCAGACATCCTCTGACAGCTGGTCCCGCACGCTCTGGGCAGCCGTTGACAGTGCGCCCAGGGACTGAGCCGCCGAACCCATCCGATGGCGATCCAGCAGCAGGGACCGAAACTCCGGCATCATCTCCACCCCATGATTGAGGAAGCCGGGGTATGTGGTACTGACGTGTGTGACCGCCCGGAGCAGCACCTCGACGGCACGCCCATTGGTCGTCTCGAGGTCTGTTTCAATGGCCGCGGTGCGGGTGGCCAGCACCAGCCGAAGTAAATCCTCGGCGCGTTCTGCGTACCGGCCGAACCAGTAGAGGTCGCTCAACACCCGAGGCACCATGGCGATCGAAGCCGAGACGGCCGGCACGAAGCCCGCCTCCTCAGCAACCCTGCCGCGCGCCACGATCCTCGGAATGGCAACGGGCTCGCTACCAACGACCCAAACGTCCTTGGCCAGCTGACCATCGGGTTCAGTGACGAACACGCCACGGCTTTCGGAGTTGTCATCGGTTACTCGGGCGAGTCCGCCGAGCATGGCGATGTACGACGCGCCGCCCCGGACGGCAAACGAACGGAGTACGACGTTCCGGCGCACCAGCCGATCCGCATCGCTGGTTGGCGCGCACGACAAATTGAGCACCTCCTGCGCTACGAAGCGGTGCGGCGCAGCCCTGACCTTGTCCGCCAACAATTCGCGTTGTCGGGTGCTCAGCGCTGCCCCCCGCACGCTGCGACCCTGACCACGACTGATGGGGCGAATTACCAGGGAGTTCAGGTTCTCCAGCGCGTGGCTCAATGCGGTCGGGTCGCCGCACCACCAGGTCTCGACAGAAGGCAACCGCAGGGACTGGCCGAGCAGTCGTTCACACAGCTCTGGCAGGAATGGCAGCAGAGCGGGATTCTCGAGCACACCGGACCCCAGGTTGTTCAGCACGCTGACGGTGCCCTGGCGTACGCATTCCATCAGGCCGGTCACCCCAAGCCGAGAGTCCGGACGCAGCTCGAGCGCGTCCATCCATGTCGAGTCAACGCGACGCAAAATCACGTCGACCTCCTCGAGCTTGCCAAGAACTCGCATCCATACCCGGCCGTCCCGAACCGTCAGATCGCTGCCCTCGAGCAGCGGGAAACCGAGCAAGGAGGCAACGAAAGCCTGGTCGAAGGCGGTTTCAGAGTGCGTGCCAGGGCTCAACACGACAACCCGCGGGTCTTCGACTGCGCTGGGCGCCGCATCAACAAGAGCGAGTCGCATCGCCTGGAAGAACGGTGTGAGCCGATGCAGGTTCGCCTGGTGATAGATCTCTGGGATCACCCGCGACACCACACGGCGGTTCTGCATCGCGTATCCGGCGCCGGAGGGCGCCTGGGTGCGATCCGAGATCACCTTCCATTGCCCGCTGCTATCGCGTCCGAGATCCGCCGCGATCATGAACAACCGCTGTTGGGCCACCGCCTCACTGCCGACGAGTGGCCTCAGATACTCCTCGTGATCGAAAATTGCCGATGCCGGAACATGGTGCCGCGCCAGCAGTCGCCGGGCACCGTACAGGTCGGCCATGATCGCATCGAGCAGTTCAGCGCGCTGCACCAGGCCGGCCTCGAGACCCGCCCACTCGCGATCGTCAAGGATCAGTGGCAATGGGTCAAGCCGCCACGGCTGAGGCTCTACCAGGCCGGTCAGCGCACCGGCCGCTGGCCCATGCCCGTTCGGCTCGTCGGCGATAGAGATCGCTGATGCCGGACTCGGTGTGTAGGTGACGTTGTCGTCCTCCAGCAGCCGCGCCACCTCACGCTGGGCCTGCAGCAGCTCCTTGTCGGCGAACTCATCGAGGCCCTCCAACAGTGATGACCAGCCCTGCCGTACGGAGCCGTCGGCAGCCGCAAACTCATCGAACGCCGGCTCCCGGTCCATCGTGGTGATCTGGCTCGCTGTTGCCAGGTATTGACTCAGTACTGTCACGCATCGCCCCCTGGTCGGGACGTCTCGACTTCCCAGGCGCGCGGCACTCGGCGGCGTAGATCCAGCGTCAGCGGGAACTCATCGTCTCCGGCCGAGCGCCTGATCAATTGGGCATCCAATGCTTCAAGATCGATCACACCCGTAAGGTGACCCATTGCCTCAAACCGCCGGGACCGGCGCGCTTCGGCCTCCGACGCGTTGACCGGCGGATGATCGTAGGAACGGCCTCCGGGATGGATCACGTGGTAGGTCGCGCCGCCGAGGGAGAAGCGGCTCATTCGATCAATGAGATCGAAAGACAGCGGCGAGTCCACCTCGAGCGTCGGATGCAGCGATGACCAGGGTTTCCAGGCCTTGTAGCGCACACCGGCCACATAGTTGCCTGGCGTGCCAGTGGCCGTCAACGGAACGGGCCGTCCATTGCAGGTCAGCAGATGCCGCTCCGGAACGAATCCGCTCACCGCCACCTGCAGCCGTTCGGTCGAGGAATCCACATAGCGCGCACTCCCCCCAGTGCCCATTTCCTCACCCAGTACGTGCCACGGCTCGACAGCGCTTCGCAGTTCCAGTTCCACACCGCTGATCATGGTTACGCCGACCCGTGGGAACCGGAATTCGACGAACGGTAGCAACCAGGAGAGCTCGAACTCGATGCCGTGTGAGCGCAGATCGGTGACCACCTCAGCGATGTCAGCCAGAGCGAAGTGCGGCAGCAGGAATCGCTCGTGCAGCGCCGTGCCCCAGCGAACGAGCGGGGCGGAATAACGGTCCTCGGCAAAGCGGGCGACCAGCGCACGCACCATCAATGCCTGAACCAGTGCCATGTCCGGATGCGGTGGCATCTCGAATCCGCGCAGTTCCAGTAGCCCTAGCCTGCCGCGCGTCGAATCCGGATTGTAGAGCTTGTCGACGCTGAATTCGGCGCGGTGGGTATTGCCGGTGATGTCGGTGAGCAGGTTACGCAGACTCCGATCAACCGCCCACGGCCGATGCTCGGTATCAGCCAGCTCATCGATCTCGGCAAAGGCGATCTCCAACTCATACAGCGTCTCCGGCCTACCCTCATCGACCCGCGGCGCCTGGCTGGTCGGTCCCACGAAACGTCCGGAGAAGAGGTAGGACAACCCGGGATGGTGCTGCCAGAAGGTGATCATGCTGACCAACAGATCCGGGCGCTGGAGCAGCGGCGACCGCAACGGCTCTGGACCGCCGAGCGTCAGGTGGTTGCCGCCGCCGGTACCGCTGTGCCGCCCGTCGAGAGCAAAGGTCTCGGCGCACAGCCGCTGCTCGCG
>JAJTCL010000429.1 GCA_021323255.1 Propionibacteriaceae bacterium
CGCCGACCAGATCGAATGGTTCAGCCGGCATGTGCGCAATCGGGAGCATGTGGCAATCTCGCTGCACCCACACAACGACCGCGGCACCGCCACCGCGGCGACCGAGCTGGCCATGATGGCCGGGGCGGACCGGGTCGAGGGCTGTCTCTTCGGCCACGGCGAGCGCACCGGCAACGTGGACTTGGTCACGCTGGGGATGAATCTGTTTTCACAAGGAATAGACCCCAAGATCGACTTCTCACGGATTGACGAGATCCGTCGCACCGTGGAGTACTGCACCAATCTGCCGGTCCACCCGCGCCACCCTTACGCGGGGGACCTGGTCTACACCGCTTTTTCCGGCAGCCACCAAGACGCGATCAAGAAAGGTCTGGAGGACTTGGAGAAGCGGGCGCAGGCACAAGGCATCAGCGTCCGGGAGATCGGTTGGGAGGCGCCTTACCTGCCAATCGATCCCTACGATGTCGGCCGCACGTACGAGGCGGTCATCCGGGTGAACTCCCAGTCCGGCAAGGGCGGCGTCGCCTACATCATGAAGTCTGAGCACAATCTCGACCTGCCGCGGCGGCTGCAGATCGAGTTCTCCAAGGCGGTACAGGCGCACACCGATGCCGGCGGTGGTGAGGTCAGCGCGAGCCGGCTCTGGGAGATCTTCCAGTTCGAGTATCTCGAGCCTGACACCCCACTGCGCTTGGTGAGCATTGCGACGACCTCGGCGCAGAATGGTCAGACTTCCCTCGGTGCCCAGGTCGTGGCCAATGGTTCAGGCCAGACGATCACTGGCGAAGGAAACGGTCCAGTGTCGGCGTTCGTCGACGCCATTTCCACGCTCGGTCACCACGTACGCGTGCTCGACTACGCAGAACACGCGTTGTCTGCTGGTGGTGATGCGCTCGCCGCAGCGTATGTGGAGTGCGAGGTCGGTGAGGGAGAGAACAGCGTGGTCGTATGGGGAGTGGGCATGGACGCAAACATCGTCAACGCCTCGCTCAAGGCCGTCATCTCGGCTATCAACCGAGTGGCCTAGTCCATCTGCCACGCGGGATGCGCCTTACGCGGGCGCTTCCGAAGACAAATTTCCGACCATTGCGGGCAATTCGATGCTGGAGCACCGTAGCGAGGCTTCAGAACCCCGCACTGGTCGGAAATTTGCTGCCCTCCGAGCGTCGGTCGCGCAAAACCAGTGCACCAGAAATCTGCTGACTTCCCACCTACCGGGATTATCGGAAGCCGTTAGCCGCGGTGCGAGCCGGGGCGGTCGGTGAGTAGATCCAGGCCCGGAAGAACGGCCCAAGATCAACTGTGGTGTACGACTGTGCCGCCGCCATCCAGTCCTCAAGTGTGCGACTCCCCGGACGTTGACCCCAGTCCTTGGCCAGCTTGAAAAACGCTTCGTCGCCGATCACGTTGCGGAGTGCCTGAAGGGCCATGGGACCGCGTACGTAGACGGCATCGAAGAGATGCGCTCTGCTGGGGTCGATCATTGTGATCTTCCAGAAGTTATCGTTGTCGGCGAATCGCTCGTACGCGCGATTCAAAGAATCATTTGCGCTACGTCCACCTCTCCGCTCTCTGGCTCCCCACTGAGCCCAAGACGCGTACCCCTCGCTTATGAAGATGTCGTTCCATTGCCGCACGGTGACGTTGTCACCGAACCACATGTGGGCTAGCTCATGGTCGAGCAGACCTGACTCGAAGCCGGCGTTCAAGATTGACTTGGCGTCATAGATCGGTCTCGTCTGCGTCTCCAGCCCACCGAACAACAGCTGGTGCACTGGGACGATGCCCCCCAGCTCGCTGAACGGGTAGGGTCCGAACATCGTCTCCAGCGTGCGAATCCGTTCTCCTGAGCTCACCAGCGCAGCAAACACCTTCTTTCGGTCATCTGGTGACAGCTGCTCAGACACCGCATAGACGTAGGGCAGGCCACGCTCAATGCCCTGCTTTAGCTCGTACTGACCAATCGAAATGAAGTTCACATAGGTAGCCATCGGCTGCCGGGCGATCCAGTGCCAGGTGTCGAAGTCCGTTTCTTTTCCTGCGTCGGCCGACTCCAGTTGGCCAACGCTGATGGCCTCCATACCAGCGGGCACCCGGATCGAGACGTCCATCAGGGCTGGATCCGACGGGTGATCGTTAGAGGGGTACCACCACGCGGCGCTCTCCGGCTCACCGGCCACAGTCCACTCGCCGTTGGAAAACAACGACGGCTGCACATCGCCCTGCCGGACCTCGCCAGGTTTACCTGAGTAGCCGATCTCAACCTGAAACGGACTGCCGGGCGTGATTGGTTGTGTCGGCTTGACGTAGACGTCGGAGAAGCCTCTCGCAATGGATTCTGCCGCCACACCATTGACGGTGACTTTGTCGGTCTGCAGGGCCAAATCGAAGTAGAACGAGTTGAGCTGCTGAGTGGCTTGCGCGCTGATCGTCGTCGTACCGGTGATGGACTGCGTGGCTGGATCCCAGTTGATCATGATCTGGTATTTGGTCACGTCATAGCCGCTGTTCCCGGCCTGTGGGTAATAGGGATCGCCCAGACCAGGTTTTCCGTCCGTAGCGTTGGGGTCCAGTGGGGCTGGCGTCGTCTCGCTGCCTGGACTCTGGCGCAGCCGGGCGATCGTCCAGGCCGCACCTACGGGTATGGCCAGTGCCGCGAGCAGGATCACCGGCATGATCACGGCGAGAAGGTACGCGACCCGATGTGGCCGCTGCACTGGTGGCTGCGGTATTGGTGGCTCTTTGGGCACGGCCACGAACGCCTGTGACTCCTGCGGCGGT
>JAJTCL010000430.1 GCA_021323255.1 Propionibacteriaceae bacterium
CCGCCCCGAGCGTCGAAAGGACTCGAGGTTCAGCGATCATCCAGCTGCGAGCGTCGGTCCGGCGCCCGGTGGCGATCGGCGGAGCGATGAGCGGAAGGCGCTCTTGTTCTGCGAAGAGTGACGACGGCGCCAGCTCCCAGGGCGCCGCGCGGGCAGCGAGGACGCTGTAAGAATGGCACGCATGAGTGTGGGCGCGTGCGGTAGCGGGCACCAGCCCGATCACATGGTGGGCGGGAGCGAAGCGACCTCCAGCCCCAGCGGCGAGCTGGGTCGGGGAGCTGTGTCATGAGCGAACGTCGCCCTGAGCTGCCGAACCGCCAGATTCCCTTCAGCGATGCCTTCAAGAAGTTCATCGTCGCAGGCTGGGCACCCTACCCGACGCAGCTCCCGGCTCGGCTTCCAGCCGCTGCTTGGGCTCGGCGGCGCCGTGAGCGGATCAGCGCTCAGTTTCCTGGTGAGCGGTTGGTCATCCCGGCCGGTGGACTCAAGGTTCGCTCCAACGACACCGACTTCCGGTTCCGTCCGCACTCGGCGTTCGCCCACTTGACCGGTCTCGGTACCGATCGAGAGCCGGATTCGGTATTGGTTCTGGAGCCCACGGACTCTGGCCATGACGCAACTTTGTACTTCAGGCCGCGCGCGCCGCAGGACTCAGAGGAGTTCTACGGTGACACCCGTTTTGGTGAGCTGTGGGTGGGTCGACGGCCGTCGCTGGAGGAGATGAGTGCACTTTGTGACATTCCGTGCGCCGCGCTGTCCGAGCTTCCAGATCAGCTACGGAAGAATACGGATACCGTATCGGTGCGAATCCTCCCGGCAGATCTCGATCTTCAGATCCGGCAGGTGATCGAAGAGGTTCGCGAATCCCAGCTGAGTGCAGAAGTTGATCAAAGTCGGTCAATGGTGGACCAATCCGATCATGAGTTTGGCGTGGCCCTCAGCGAGCTGCGGATGATCAAGGACGACTTCGAGATCGCCGAAATGCGGGAAGCCTGCCGCCAGACGGCGTCGGCATTCGAGGCTGTCGTGGCAAGCATTCCGGAGGCGGCACGGCGTGGCCGGGGCGAGCGCTGGATCGAAGGCGTCTTCAGCCTGCACGCACGGCAGGTCGGCAACGCCGTGGGCTACGACACCATCGCTGCTGCCGGCGAGCATGCCTGCACGCTGCACTGGATCCGCAACGACGGTGACCTCCGCGACGGCGAACTGGTGCTACTGGACGCCGGCATCGAACTCGATTCTCTATACACAGCAGATGTCACACGTACGCTGCCGATCAACGGAACTTTCAGCGACGCACAGCGGATGGTCTACGACGCGGTATTCGAGGCTCAACAGGCTGGGATCGCCGCTGCGCAGCCAGGCGCCGGCTTCCTTGATGTGCACCGGGCGGCGAGTGAGGTGATCGCTCGGCACCTGGCCAGCTGGGACCTGCTGCCGGTCGACGTCGCGGAGTCATTGGGCGAGCAGGGCGGCCAGCATCGTCGCTGGATGGTGCACGGCACCTCGCATCATCTTGGCATCGACGTACACGACTGCGCCCAGGCCCGGCGGCAGAAATACCGCGAGGGAACCCTTGAACCGGGAATGATCATCACTGTCGAGCCTGGGTTGTACTTCAAGCCTGAGGACGAATTGGTGCCAATGCCTTTGCGCGGCATCGGAGTGAGGATCGAAGACGACATCTTGATTACTTCGACAGGCAATGAGAACCTGACGGCGATGCTCCCCCGAAGCAGCGTGGATGTCGAGGCCTGGATATCGAGCATCTGGGCGGGACTGGACAACAGATCAGCTGAACACTGAGGAGGTGGGATATGACGACGGCACCACATCGTCGCTATCTACCGACCATCAGGCCTCTCAGCCGACATCCGGAGGCAGATCTCATACCGCTTCCGTCTCCTCCGCCGGATTCGATCATCGCCTGGGCGTGGTACGTCAACGGCGTACGCAAACCGGCGGAAGACCTCAGTGTGGCAGCGCGGCTGGCCAACGCAGGCGAAGGCTTCGTCTGGCTCGGTCTCAAAGATCCCAGGGATGAGGACCTGATGGCCTTGGCATCTCAGTTCGATCTGCATCCCTTGGCGATCGAGGACGCGGCACATGGTCATACGCGTTCCAAGTTGGAGATGTTCGGCGACGATCTTTTCATGGTGATCTCGACTGTCGCCTATGTGGAACACGAGGAACTGACCGATACCTCGGAGGTCGTCGCAACCGGTCAAGTCATGGTTTTCCTCGGCGAGCACTTCGTGATCACTGTGCGCCGCGGCGAGCATGCCCAGCTGAGTTCGCTGCGTAGGACGATGGAAGCCGATCCGGCCCGGCTGGCACGCGGGCCCTCTGAGGTGCTGTACGCGATCGCCGACAAGATCATCGACGACTACCTCGACGTTGTCGCTGAGATCGAGAAGGACATCGACGAGATCGAGTCCCTGGTCTTCGCCCGTCATGTCGGGCGCGATGTGGACCGGGTCTATCAGCTGAAGCGCGAGCTGATCGAATTCAAGCGCTGCGTCATGCCGCTCGGCGCGCCGCTGTTGCGGCTCGCAACTCGCGAGCTTCCGGTGATACCGCCGCAGGCTAAGGCGTACTTTCGCGAGCTTGCCGATCATCACACCGAAGCCCGCGAAGCGGTCGCCTCGTTTGACGAGGTGCTGAGCTCGATTCTGCAGGCCGGGCTGGCACGAGCATCCGTCGCCGACAACGAGGACATGCGCAAGATCTCAGGCTGGGTGGCAATCGTGGTGGTGCCAACCCTGGTCGCGGGAATCTA
>JAJTCL010000431.1 GCA_021323255.1 Propionibacteriaceae bacterium
GGTGCCCTTCTCGTTGACGTGTACCTCGCCGGAGGCCTCCCGCTTCGCCTTACATTTCACGCAGTAGAACTCGCCGCTGTACGTCTCCGCCATGACTTCTCCTTGCTCGATGTTCGTCCGCACACTGGTCACAGCTGCGGGACCTCGCGATGCGCCTTGCCCGTCACCGGTCAACTCACGTCGGGCAACCGTCCCCGACACACGCCATACCGCTTGGCCGCCCGTAACTCTACGCGAGCGGGCAGTCAGCGCTAGCGGAGCCTGCAAGAAAAGGACGAAACCTCCAGGGACATCGGGATCGCTAGCCTTCCCCTGCGAGCGTGCCGACCATCTGGAGGTTTCGTGCTCGGAACGCTATAGGCAGTCCTGCCCGCCGTCAAACGATTGTCGAAAACCCGATTTCCACCAAATGTGGACAACATGTGGAAACGATGTGCACCGTTCCCCATCGGTTTGTGGACTGTAGTCGCTGTGCGTTGGAACCTACGCGTGGGCTGTGTGGAAACCTGTTGCCGCACTGGTCTGGCCTACTTTGCTTGGCTATTTATGCACCCAGTCTCAAGTGCTGATTCAGATTCTGCCGCGAGGTAGGTTGTCTCGTGCCGTCCAACTCTGGAGCTGAAACCGCTCGTATTGTGATGGCCAGTCGCGTCAAAAAAGGGAGATCGTGACCTCGTGACTCAGCCACCGCTGCCGCTGCCAAAGCGAGAGGGGAAAGTCAGGAAAGGTCGTCGGACGCAGCCCCCGAGCGACGGCGAACCTCCGCCACCAGACGCCGCGTCCACCCCTCGGGTCGAAGTGCGGCGTAGCGGCCGCCGCATCCGCACAGTGACTGCTTACCGGGAGCGCGACACCATCGTCGTCTTGATCCCACAACGCATGTCCAAAGCCGATGAGCAGACGTTCGTCAAGGACATGGTCGAAAGGGTGCTCGCCCGAGAAGCCCGGGCATCCGCGCCGCGGGGCGACGACGCACTTGCCACCCGCGCCCGCCAGCTTGCGGCAACCTATCTGGCGCCGGCGCTCGACCAGGCACCCGAGCCAACGGCCGTTTCCTGGGTGACCAACCAGCAACAGCGTTGGGGCTCGTGCACACCCAGTACCGGCGTCATTCGCCTGTCCCACCGCCTGCAGCCCTTGCCCGCATGGGTCGTTGACTACGTGCTGCTTCACGAGTTGGCTCACCTGGTGGAGCCCACTCACTCTGGGCGTTTCTGGAGTCTCGTTGGCCGGTATCCGGCGGCTGAGAAGGCCAAGGGCTATCTGGAGGGCTTCCTGGCAGGCCAGGGCGTACCGGCTGAGCGGTTCGATGTCGACTGAACAGGCCGCTCGTCGCCGGACCGCAGTCGTTCTGGCCCGCTACGACGCTTCAGGGGCAGCGCCAGAAGGCATTGATCCGGCCAATTTCGCCGCCGCATGCCTGCTCGATTCGTACGAAGTAGTGGCAGATCTGATCGGGGTCACGTCAGGAATCGCCGGCCCCGCGGCGGTCGCCGAAATGCTCTGGCCCGGTGCTCTGCACCTGCCGTCCGAGATGACGGTGCCGATGATGGCGCATCAGCTGAGCGAGGTGGCTGATGAGCTCGTCGTGCTACCTGCCGACCTGCCCGATTTGCCAGGGCTGGTGTTGGCCAAGTTGTTCAAGGTCCTCCACCGCACCGACCTTGCGATCGCACCCGAACAAGCCGGGGGCGGTTGCGCGGCCATCGGTGTGTCGCTGCCACTGGCCGATTGGATCCCCGATGACGCGTTGGACCTCGATCACAATCCGTTTGAGCGGTTGACTATGGCTGCTCCGCGCCGGAGCAGTTACGCGCTTGGGCCAACCTGGCACCGACTGCGCACCCCGGCTGACCTACGACGGCTCGATCCCGGCTTGGAAGGGTGGGAGGAGACCAGGGCCTTGCTCGCAGCTCGAGCGCTGGCAGCCGACTGATGGACACGCGGCCGGTTGCCGCAGCCAGCTGGGATGCTGGTGAGAGTCTCGCCGATCACTTCCGAGCGCTTGCGAACGACGCCGAACACCTTTATGGGTACGCGATGCGCGGTATGGCAGAGGATTGGGCGGCCGGTGGCCCCACGCGTGTGGCCTGTAGGGGATATGAGACTGCGCCGCGTAGCGCAATGATCCAGTTCCGGCTGCTCGCGGGTTTGTTTCGGCTGGTGTTGACCGGCGAAGCACCTGAGCTGATTCGGTTCTACCCCTGCCTGGGAGGCACCGAGCCAGCATCCCGCGCCTGGCCGGTGATGCGCGAGGTGATCGCCGCGCACACCGATGAAATTCATGCTGCCCTTGCAGTCGCGCCGCAGACCAACGAAGTCGGACGATCAGCGGCGCTGCTCGCGGGCATATTCGATCTCGTCGCCGCCTCAGGCGTGCGCCACATTCGGCTGCTGGAGCTCGGAGCGAGCGCTGGGCTCAACCTCCTGCTTGATCAGTACGCGTTTCGCGCCGACTCGTGGCATTTCGGCCCGAGCGACTCGAAGGTGCAGTTCGCGGACGCCATTGTGGGTGAAGTTCAGCCTGGCTCGTTTGAGATCATGGCCCGCGCGGGCTGCGACCCAAATCCGGTGGATGCGACTACCGCGGATGGACGGTTGCTGCTGACCTCGTTCGTCTGGCCGTTCGAGCTTGATCGTCATTAGCGTCTGGGGGCCGCCATCGAGATCGCTGCGTCACACCCGGTGCGAGTGGACTAGGCTTCCGCCAGCGAGTAGCTACCCCACGCATTGGCGGTTGCCGAACTAGACACCCTCACCGTG
>JAJTCL010000432.1 GCA_021323255.1 Propionibacteriaceae bacterium
GCACAATCGAGGGGAGCTGCCCGGCGGAGACATCGAGCACGAGCGAGACGCCCTCAGACCGAAGGGCGATCACACAGTTGGCGCGTCCGACCATAGTGGGTCGCTCCTTCCGCCGGAGCGCGATGAACGTTCACCATACTCAGCAAGCACAGCTCGTTGGCGATTCCCACCAAAGCTCCCTCCAGTCAGCATTTCTCAACGCAGTCCAAGCGGCCGCACCAAATCCGTCATAGCGCTGAGGTGAGGTTCTGCGGGACTCATGCGGCGCCGAGCATCTCGAGGGCTTCGCGCACCATTGCCATCACCTCCGCCGGTCGCTCTTCGATCATGGCGGAGGTGAAGCGCAACACGCACCAGCCGTCGATGACTGAAAGATTCTGTCGCCAGCGATCGGTCTCGAAGACTTCTGAGCCGCTGTGGTAGAGCCTGCCGTCGAGCTCTACGGCCAGCTTGACGCCTCCGAAGACGACATCGAGGAAGAACAGCGAGCCACCGAGCACGACGAGCTGGTTCGCCTTCCAGGGGTAATTCCTGCGTCTCGAAGAAGCCGGTGGAACTTGCGTTCCGCAGCTGACCAGGGCTCATCCTTGGAGTCCAGCAAGAGCCGTCGCCGCTCCGCATTTCCGAGGCGGGCGCTGGTCAGCTGCAGTGCATGGTGCAGATTCCGCAATGTTGTAGCCCGTGCCCGAAGCGCCTCGTCGATGGCGTCGCCACCATGGGACTCGCACAGGTCCAGTGCGGTGAGTGCCGGAGAGGTGTAACGGAGGCCAGCTCTACTCACCACTAGCTCGGCGGGCACCTGACGCCGGCTGAAGTGGCACCCGCGCTGCGGCTGCCGGTGGTGCTTGAGCGCGCACGTGACGGTCGGAACTCGGATGGTGGGCCAGAACGAGACGCGCGCTGCGGCCGCGCCCACCAGAATCGCGTTGGGTTCCCATGCCATGAGAGCGGAAATTCGGGTAGCAAGGTGTCAACGTCTAGCCGCGGCGCATGCACCCCGGGCAGCACCGGATGCAGGTCGCCTCGGCGGACGAGCCACCGAATCGGGCCAACGAGGTCGGGATGGTCGCGAAGGGCGATGACACCCTCTCTCGCAAGAACTGCTTGGATGTCGAAATAAGACGTCTTCACACTTAGTGAAGGCCTCAAAAAAAGGCCGGATGTTAACGCCGGGGCAATACTTTCGTCCCCCGAAATCACACTCCACGCCAAGGGGCTGGTCTGAATTCACGCTTGGCCCCTTGGACGGCGTCGGCTGGCGTGTGATTCTGCGGGGACGGGGATGTCAGGAGAGGGATGAAACGTGCTCAGGCGCTGGCGCAGCGGATCCATGCGCAGCAGTCTTCGACTTCGGCGTTCAAGACACCGGCCGGGACGGCGCGAGCTGGGCGCTGGCCAACCGTGGTGTACCCGTCCACGACGCAGCCGAGCTCGAAGCCAGCCAAGATGTGGCATTGGCATGGACACTGCGGGCTGCGCCGCACTACTACCGGCGCGCCGATCTTCCAGATGTTCTCGTAGCCACCTCGCCGCTGTCGGACCGTGATGCTGCAAAGCGGGTGGTCGGCGCTGACAAATCGCTCAAGGAGGCCGGCATTTCCACAATTGCAGGTCTCACCGAAGTTGCCACCCAGATGCGCCAGGTCGTGACCCGCCCGCTGGTCAAAGGCGAAGTCTCCACCCAGCTCACGGCACGGCTCGATCCGCCCTACCTCCGGTATTGCGGGTCCTGCAAAGCGACGCACTCGTGGGAAGTTCCCTTCCGCATCGGCGCTCTGTACGCCGGCCTCGAACTCGAGCCAGGTACCTCACCGCCTGTGCTGCGGCGCATCCCAGGATGGCCGAAGCGGAACCCCGGACCTGCGCCGGACCCGATGGCCGCGCCCGAGGCGTTGCAACCGATCCGCAATTACCTGAGGTTCCTCGGACCGGCCACACCGAACGACGTCGCGGCGTTCCTCGACTCGCCGGTCGCCGAAGTCAAGGCACATTGGCCCGAGGATGCCCTCGAGGTCAGCGTCGATGGCCGGCCTGGTTGGATTCTGGGTGAGGTGGGCGACATCGAGCATGATCGAGAACTGCTGCGCCTGCTGGGTGGCTTCGACCTCTTCCTCCAGGGCAGGGACCGAAACCTGATCGTGCCTGATGCAAGCAAGCACAAGGCGCTTTGGCCGATTCTCGGCCGGCCCGGCGCCATCCTTTGCGGAACGGAGATCGTGGGTACATGGCGTCCGAAGACGGCTGGCAGCGCGTTCACGCTACGCCTTGAGTTTTGGAACACCCTCTCAAAGTCGAACCGGAAGCGCCTGCATGTGGAGGCAGAGCGGCTCGCCGCGCATCGCCACCTGGAATTGGCCACAATCGTCGAGGATTGATGAGTCGTCTTCACTCTGTGACCGTGGCTGGCAGCTCCCAGGCGACCTCGTTGGGCGACTTGTCGGGGCGCAAACCGCGCCAGACCGGGTGGCGCAGCCGGCCGGGCTCAGTGAGCTCGCCGTAGGTGACCTCGCCCACCAGAGACGGTGTGACCCAGTGCGCATCGCGCGCCTCCTCGCGCGGCACATCGACGAACGGCGAGGTCTTGCGGCTCAATTTCTCCAGCTTGGCTTGGATTTCATCGAGTTGGCGGTCGTTGAACCCCGATCCCACGCGGCCGACATAATGCAGGCCGGCCGCGGTCGGTATTCCCATCAGTAGCGATCCGACCCCGCCGCCACGACGACCCTGGCCCGCCCGCCAGCCACCGATCACCACCTCCTGCATCCGGTGCAGTTTGATCTTGAGCCAGGTATGCGTGCGCCGACCCGGTTGGTAGATCGACGTGCGGCGTTTGGCGACCACTCCCTCGAGTCGAAGTTGATCGCTGGTCTGCAACGCTGCCTGCAGATCGCCCTCGAAGATCGGCGGTACCTGGATCAGCGATCCCGGCTCGGCTGGCATCAGATCCTCCAGGATCTCCCGGCGTTCCTGGTAAGTCCTGCTGAGCAACGACTCACCGTTCAGCTCCAGAATGTCGAAAAGCATCAGCTGCGCCGGATAGGCCTTGGCAGCTCGTTCGATGTCAGCCGGCTTGGTGAGGTTGATGCGATGTTGCAGTAGGCCGAAGCTCGGTCGCCCGGCAGCGTCAGTGACGACGACTTCGCCGTCCAAGATCGCTGTCCTGACTCTGATCTTGGTCAGCTCCCGTGCTACCTCGAAATAGGCGCCGGTATCGTCACGGCCCTTTCGGCTGAGCAGCTTCACGCGCCCATCGGCCAGGTAGGCCACTGTACGCACGCCGTCCCACTTCATCTCGAACGCCCAGCCAATCTCATCGCCAAACTTAGGAGCGTCGATCGAGGTAGCCAGCATGGGATCTACCTGCTCGGGAAAGCCGATTTCCTGGTCGGCTCGGGCCACCTCGTCAATACCCGATGTTGTGAGGTCGTCAGTCGCGCTGGCCTCCATGATCGTGTGGTCTGAGCCTGCCCCGGCGCCTTGCCTGTCTTCGGGATCGGTCTCCATGAGGTGCATGAGCCAGTTCTTCTCCGGTTGAGACTCTCCGCTACCGGTGTGGATGAGAGCAAACTTGCGCACCCCGCCGAGCCCGCCGCCGGGCTGGCCGAACAGTGTGACGATCACCTCCTTGCCCTCGCGCCACTTGTGGAGGCGGTAGGTCCCGGTGTCCCAAACTCGCATCGCGCCGGCGCCGTACTCGCCCTTGGGGATGGTGCCGTGGAAGGTCAGGTACTCCAGCGGATGATCTTCGGTACGGACCGCCAGGTGATTGATCTTCGGATCAGTAGGCGGTGCCTTGGGCACCGCCCAGCTGGCCAGCACGCCGTCGCGTTCCAGCCGCACGTCGTAGTGCAGTCGACGGGCATGGTGTTCTTGGATCACGAACCGGAAGCCGTCTTGTTGCTGTCCCGCTGGAGCGGCAGGTACTGGCTCAGGCGTCTTGGTCGGGTCGCGCATGCTGCGATACC
>JAJTCL010000071.1 GCA_021323255.1 Propionibacteriaceae bacterium
CCACTGGCCGGCTCGTCGGATCGGTGTAATTCGCCACGACATTTCTCCAATCGGATCGATTGTTGTAGCACTCGGGTACCCAAGGAACTTACAAAGTAAACATGTTCACCAGCAGGTGAGTGATGATCATAAAGCCAGCTCAAGCCCAAGGTTTGAGCATGACCTTGACCGCACCCTCGGCTTTCTGTTGGAACATTTCGTACGCCGTCGGCGCTTCGCGCAGCGGAAGCCGGTGGGTAGCGAAGTCATGCACGCCGAGCGGATCGTCCTCGGTCAGGAAGGGCATGATGTCGGGGATCCAGCGCTTCACATTAGCCTGACCCATGCGGAGCTGAATCTGTTTGTCGAACAGCGACATCATCGGCATCGGATCGGCCATGCCGCCATAGACCCCGGACAGGGAGACCGTGCCACCGCGGCGCACGGTTTCGATGGCGGTGTAGACAGCGGCAAGTCGATCGAGTCCTGCCTTCTTGATCAACGGCTCGGTTACCGCATCCGGCAGAGACGCAGTGACGCGCTGGGCGGCCGCGGTCGCAGGTGAGCCGTGCGCCTCCATGCCCACCGCGTCGATGACCGAGTCCGGGCCGCGACCGTCGGTCAGCTCGCGTACCACGTCGGGAAGATCATCTTCGTGCTTTCGTAGATCGATCACCTGTACGCCGCGGGCGCGGACTCGCTCCAGCCGCGCATCAACGAGGTCGACGGCGATGATCGTGTCGATCCATTTCTGTTGAGCTATCCGGCATGCCATGTCGCCGATCGGTCCCAGCCCCAAGACCAGCAGCGAACCTCCATCCGGTACCGCCGCGTACTCCACGGCCTGCCAGGCGGTCGGCAGTACATCGGAAAGGTAGATGAAGTGATCGTCCGGAGGGCCCTCCGGCACCAAGATGTGGGTGAACTGCGCTTCCGGTACCCGGAGGTACTCGGCCTGGCCGCCGGGCACCTGGCCGTACAGCTTCGTGTAGCCGAAGAGCGCGGCACCACTGCCTTCCCCACGCACCTGAGTCGTTTCGCACTGGGTATAGAGGAATCGCTCACACATCCAGCAGTGTCCGCAGGCGATCTGGAACGGCACCACGACGCGATCGCCGGGGCGGATCTGGGTGATATCGCGACCGACCTCGAGCACGATCCCCATTGCTTCGTGGCCGAGTACGTCACCAGGACTCATGAAGGCGCCCATGGTCTCGTACAGGTGAAGATCGGATCCGCAGATGTTGGTGCTGGTGACCTTGATAATCGCGTCGTTGGGTTCCTTGATGACCGGGTCGGCGACCTCTTCCACTGAGACGTCGCGAAAGCCCTGCCAGGTAACAGCTTTCATTTCAGCCTCACGCCTTGCGCCAGTCGTTGCTGGTCAGATGTGAGCCCGCCTGAGGTCCCATCTGGAGCATGCCGCCGTCCACGACCCACGACGCACCTGTCACGTAACTGGCCTGGGGACTTGCGAGGAAGGCGATCACCGCGGCAATCTCACGCGCATCGCCGGGCCGGCCGAGTGGGATGCCAACGCGCTCCTGGAGATGTGGATCCTGGTCCTCCTGCCCTGTCATGGGAGTTGCGATCTCGCCCGGAGCAACGGCGTTTGCCGTGATCTGGTGCTCGCCAAGCTCCAGGGCAAAGGTCTTGATCAATCCGCCGATGCCGTGCTTGGCCGCGTCATAAGAGCCGGAACCGATCCGTGGCTGGTGCTCGTGGACGCTGGTGACGGCGATCAGGCGACCGCCGTTGCCTGCCTGCACCATGTGTTTGGCGGCCTGCCGCAGGCAGACGAAGGCGCCGTCCAAGTTGGTGGCGACAACGCGCCGCCAGTCGTCGTAAGAGGTGTCTATCAGCAGTGACCCGCTTCCGGTGCCTGCGTTGTTGACGAACACGTCCAGCCCGCCGAGGTCGTCAATCAGCAGATCGATGGTGATGGCGCAGGAGGGCAAGTCGGTGGTATCGAGCTGCTTCACGAAAGCCCTGCGGCCGTGAGATCTCACCTCCTCAGCAGTGGCTTCGGCACCTTCGGAGTCGGAGTGCCACGTGATACCGATATCCATGCCTTTCTGGGCGAGGGCTACCGCAGTCGCTTTGCCGATGCCGGAGTCGGAGGCCGTCACGATGGCGAATCGAGGATCAAAGCTCATGCGTCAGATATTCCCTGCGGCCGTTTGGGCAAACCGCCTTCCGGCACTTGATCTTGTGCCTAGGACGCAGCGGGCAACCTCTCCGGTGCACCAACGATGCTGCGCATCTTGACCAATAGCTTGGAAAGCAACCGCGATACCTGCATTTGGCTGGTACCGATCTCCTCCGCGATCTCAGACTGCGAGCGCTGCTCGTAGTACCGCAGCTGGATCAGGCGGCGCTCGTCGTCGTTCAGCTGGCCCAGCGCCTCGTCGATGATCAACCGCGCCTCCGCACGGTCGATGTCCTCCTCGGTCTCGTCGGAGCAGAAGCAAATCCCTTTTGACATAGCCGCATCGATGGAGGAGGCGCTGTATCCCTGGCTAGCGAAGCGAGCCTGCTGCACCGCGCCAACCGGCGCGCCCAACTCCTCGGCGAGATCTTGCGCTCGGGGCAGCGAGCCCATCTGTTGCACCAGGGTCGGCCATTGCCGCCAGATGATCGAGGCGAGTTCTTGGGTCGGTCGCGGCGGGCGTACCACCCAACCGTGATCACGGAAGTGCCGCTTGAGTACGCCAGTGATGGTCGGCACTGCGAAACCGACGAATGAGCCTTGGCCCGGATCGAAGCGCTGACAGGCTTCGACCAGCCCAGTGCAGGCGACTTGCAGCAGATCTTCGTAGTCCTCGCCGCGATGCATGAATCGGCGGGCCAGAGTCTCTGCCAGCCAAAGATGCGAGGTGACTACCTCATCGAGAATCCGCTGGCGTTTGGCCGGTCCTGCCGTCTTGGCTGCAACGAGGAGGTCATAGGTACGTTCGGCGAGCTCTTCGCGCGAGATCTGCGGGACCGGTAGGGCGAGGTGTACTTCAGATACCACCATGAGCGCGACACCCTTCGCTCACGAACTACGGGCGTGGCGCGCTTCTCGGCCACTTTCTGATGTAACCACCGACGCCGCTTCTGCGGCAACCCCCAAACTATCCAAATAACGAAAAACTGTGTAAAAAACCCAGTTGCGCAATCACGCTGAGATGGAGCCCTATAGGGCCACTATCATCCATTGAGCGCAGCCGATCGATTCGGCGCGGCTGCCCTCGAAGTCATGATCAACATCGATCCGGCGACGCGGTTTCGAGCAACGCGGTCATTGGCCGCAGGTTCATCCCGGCAAAGGCGTTGGCTTGGCGGTCGATTGGGTAAGTCGCAAATAGGGTGGCGGAAGAAACCTAGGATCCACCGCGACCCAGGCCCCGTAGCTGAGAAGCCATGCTGCGGGGCCGTTCCCTGAACTGTCGGTCAGCTCCGCCGCTGATGTCGGCGTGGCCACACGCCGGTAGAAAATGATCCCGTCAACCCCGGCAGTCTTTCAGTGGGCGGCTACACTCGCAGTGGCTCCTTATCTCTATCCGCCCTGTGTCTGCGGCCTGACGTCATCGAGGTGACGCATGGTCCCGCAATCCCTCCACGCAGAGGCTGGCTTGGTTGCCAGGAGCCCAGACACCAGTTCCCGAGTGGCCCAATTGGAAGCCGAGATTGCGCAGCTCAGAGATGCGCTCGCTCGGCGACAGCAGATCGGAGTTGCGACCGGCTTGCTCGCCCAAAGGTTCGCGATAACTCCCGATCGCGCCTGGTCGTTGATGGTGCGTCTTTCGCAGAACGGCCATGTCAAGGTCCGGGAGATTGCCCAAGCGGTGATCGATGCGCACTGTGGTCGACTTGACCCAAAGGATGTCGAAATACTCAGCTCGATTGAGAAGTATCTGCCCGACGGCGTACGCCTCCTCCACACGCGAGAAGACGGGCAGCGGTCCGTCCGAGAACCTTCGCGGTGACCCGGCTCGACAGGTTTTCCACGCGTAGACCATGATCGATCACGATGATCAGCACAATTTCAACAGGCGGCGCGTCCGCAACACTCGGGAATCAGACCGGCTATGGCGATTGACCCCGACGCCCTCGCTTCCAGTCTGCGCAGGCTCGCCACGCTGGGCCAACCGGGCAGCAGTGTTGTGGAGGGCCTGCGGCATGTGACGGAGGCTTGTGTCGACCTTTTCGGCGTGAGCGGTAGCGGCATCATGCTGGCCGATGAGCAGAACATCCCGCGTTACGTCGCTGCGTCCGACGGGCCGGGCCGCCTGCTCGAAATAGCCGAGAGCGAGACCGGGCAAGGTCCGTGCACAGAGGCATTCGTCAATAACGCCGTGGTGGCGAGCACCGACGTGACCGCAGAGCCGCGCTGGCCTGATCTGGCCAAAGCGCTCCGACCACACGGCGTACGTGCAGTCCTCGGTCTGCCGGTGCGCCTCGGTGCGGTGACCGTCGGCACTCTTGACGTGTTCTATGACCGGCCGCACATTTGGCAGGACGACGAGTGCCAGGCGCTGGCTCGGTATCGCGATGTCATTGAGTCCACTTTGTCCGCAGCCGTGGCCGCGGAAAATGCCGGCGAGCTGGCCGCCCAGCTGCAGTACGCCTTGGACTATCGGGTGATCATCGAGCGTGGTGTCGGCTATTTGATGGCTCGTGATGGGTTGGATTCGATGACCGCCTTCAACCGGCTCCGCCGCGCCGCCCGCGACACCCAAAGCAAGATCGGCGATGTAGCGCAACGCCTGGTATCCAGCGGCCGGTTACCGACCGAAGACTCCGAGAGCCGACGCTCAGCCGAATGAGGTGCGCAGCGTCTGACTGGGGGAGTGGCCGTAGCGTCTCCGGTACTCCATGGCAAAACGGCCAAGATGGGTGAATCCCCAGCGGGCGGCTAGCGCGGCCACACTCGAGTCGCCGGGCTGGGCGTGCTGCAGATCCAGGTGGGCGCGCTCCATCCGGATGCTCCGCAGCCGCGCTAGTGGCGTGGTATCCAGATGGCGGCGGAATGCGGCCTGCAGACCGCGGGGGCTGAGTCGAGCGGCGACAGCGATCTCATTAAGCGTGATCGGATCGCCCGCGTGTTCGTCAATGAAAGCCAGCGCGCGACGCAGCGGCTGCGGCGTGTCGCCAGCGTAGGAGGCCGACTCCGCATCGAGTGTCGAGTTGGGGAAGCATGCCAGGACTGCGCTATTGACCAACCAGTCCAGCTCCCGCCGGGCCAGCGGAGCGGCAGCCAGCAGCGGGCTATTGCTGACAACACTCTGCACATAGCGGATGGTCTGCGACCAATGGCGGCCAGCAGCGGCAGTGACTGGACGTGTGAAGTCCACATTGACTGTCTCGTGATCGACCAGCCCTGAGGCATCACGTTGTAGGTCCTCGAAGGACAGCGTGGTCACATCAGCCCGTACCGAGTCCCAGGCAGCCTGGTAGGGCCGATCAGGCGGCAGCAGGAAGCATTCTCCGGCTCGTAAGTCGACGCTCTCAGGCCCAATGGTGACGCGCACCGCGCCGCCGCCTCGGTGCTCGATGATGGAAAGATCTGGCAAACCACCGAAGACATCGATGTCGCTGGCCATCGAGTGCACAATCCGTCCTAACGACATCCCCTCGAGCCGAGTGATGTCGCAGGAGAACAGGAAGTTCTCGCTGCTTCCCGAAATCCTGAGATGGTGGTCCGCGTACGTCTTGCGAAGCCAGGCGTGCGCCTCATCGGGATCGCGGCTGTCGAACTCCTCGTGATAGACGGTTTGGATCTGCTCACCGCCCTTTCGACGATGCCTTACCTGCACTCTACGACGGGTTGGGTCCACGCCGTATCCGTCGCAAGGGCCCACCCAAATTTCTTCGAGGAATGGTGCGAGACGCCGCTGGCGGGGTATTGCTCTGCCAGCACGCGATCCGTCACCGGCGCAAGGATTTGAGAATTCGCGAGTGAAGATGACAACGCAGACGTGGCCGCAGGCACCCTGGTACAGCTCATGACTATTCCTCGGGTCGAGCCCGAAATTGATCATCGAGTAGTGCTCGCCGTTGGTGGATCGGCCGGCAGCGTGCAGCCGCTGGTAGAGATCATCCGCGACCTCCCCGGTGATATTGCGGCCGCAGTCCTGGTCACCATCCATGTGGGCGAACAGACTCGGTTGCCGCAAATCTTGTCTAGGTCCGGGCCACTGCGGGCAGTGCATGTCGGAGACCGGGAAGTGCTGGAGCAGGGCCGGATCTACATTGCCCCACCAGGCCAGCATCTGTTCGCTCGTGATGGCCTCGCCTTGCTGAGCCCCAGCCCACGGGTCAATCGACACCGGCCGGCGGTGGACGTGATGTTCGCTAGCGCCGCCGAATGGGTGGCCAGCCGCACCATTGCAGTCGTCTTATCCGGTGCACTCGACGACGGCGCAGTGGGCGCGGCGCTCGTCGCCCAGGCCGGCGGTCAGGTGCTGGTACAGGATCCGGCCGAAGCCGAGTTCGACAGCATGCCGCGGTCCGCGCTTGCCGCCGCGCCGGGGGCGCGTGCCGTTCCGCTGCGCCAACTAGCCCACCAGATCCGTGAATGCGTGGATGTGGCGCGGTCGCTGCACGGCGATCCGATGATGGACGAGGCAGGAAGGGGGGCGGACATGGAAATGGTCGACAGTGCCGATCCTGGCTATCTTCGGGAGGACGAGTCCCAGCTCACCCGACTCAGCTGCCCAGATTGCGGTGGCGGCATGGCTCAGGTTGACCTGCCGCAAATCAGCTACTTCCGTTGCCATGTCGGTCATCAATTTGCCCCTCGGGCCTTTGCGGCAGCGCAGGCTGAAGTCTCTGAGACGAAGCTCTGGGGCGCGGTTGCCGCACTGGAGGAGCAAGCCGCGATACTGCGCTGCCTGCAGCGCAGAGCATTCGGGCCGCGGCACGTGGCTCCACCCGACCGAGATCAGACCCAGACTGCGCAGGAGCGCTATGCCGAAGATGTCGCCAGCCGAGCCGCTGCCTTGCGTGCTCAAGTTCGCGAGTGGTCGAATCATCCATCCCAGCTGGGCACGCGACCGCAATAGGCGGGCCGTCGGCGAGGCGAGAGATCGCTAATGCTGAGTCCCGTCAGCCTGGTCGATCTTTGAGACATCCTCCATCAAGATCAACGCCCCGGACGGCTGCTCGGATTCACCCTGCAGCGCTGTCACTGTGACGCGCAGGTGAACAGTCCGCCCCCGCCGATTCACCGCACGCACCGACCGCCCGACGATCGCGGTCTGCTGCCCGGTGATCACCGAGCGTAGCCACGGATGTAGTTCAGCCGTAGGCAATCCACTATCGATATTGAGCACGTGGTGCCCGACGGTCTCCTCAGCACGCAGACCCCAGAGCTCGTGTGCCTGACGCGTCCAGATCTGCACCACCAAGTCACGGTCGAGTACCACTACAGCGGCCTCAAGACTTCCCAGGATGGACTCCATGAAGGCATTGAGGTTGTTGATCTCAATGCTGCGATCGCGCAGTTCCTCGTTGGTGGTCTGCATTTCGTCGTTGGCGGACTGCAGCTCTTCGTTCATCGTCTCGAGCTCTTCGTTGGTCGACTGGAGTTCCTCGTTGGTGGTCTCCAGTTCCTCAACCGTGCTTTGCAGTTCCTCGTTGGTCGTCTCGAGCTCTTCGTTGGTGGACTGAAGTTCCTCGTACGCGAGCTCGAGCTGCCGGTTCGCCGTTTCCACTTCCACCCGAAGTTGCCGGAAGCGCGTCACATCGGTGAAACTGATCGACACCCCGAGTACCTCACCGCTGGTGTCCAGCAGCGGCACTACGTTCACGTCGACATAGATCGCCTCGGGCCCGGCACGACGCCACTCCACTTCGCGCAGCCAAGCTGGCGCGCGGCTCTCGGTAACCGCCGCCAGGTGCGACCGCAACTCAAGCGGGCGATAAGAGACGTCAAGATCCTGGAAGGGCCGACCAAGATCACGATCTGACAGCCCGAGCATCGCCTCGGCGCGATTGTTGACCATGGCGAGGTGGCCGTCTGTCCCGACAGCGATCTGCGCGACGGGGTTGGTTCGCAGGATCTCGTTGCGCAGCTGCATAGCTTGGTCTGAGGCGGTCTCGCGCATTGGGCGTGCCAGCACACCGAACTCCGCGTCGATGACGTCCTCGCTGATCCGCCGGAAGAATCGGCGCTTCAGGTCGCCGGGCCAGAAGGCTGTCTCGTGGTTGAGCAACATCTCGGCCTTGCCCAAGAAGAGCACGCCATTCGGCCGGAGTGCGAAGCCAAGGCGGCTCACTACCCGTGCCTGAGTCTCCGCATTGAGATACATCAGCGTGTTGCGGCACAGCAGAATGTCGATGCGGGAGATCGGTGCGTCACTGGTGAGGTCGTTTCGACCGAAGATCACGCTGCGTCGGAGATCCGGGGTGACCACGTAACGGCCATTGACCAGATCGAAGTATCGTCCGCGATAGAAGTCGGGCAGTCCCCGCATCTCGCGTTCGGTGTAGCTGGCCTGTCGCGCGTAGTTGAGCGCATCCTCGTCGACATCAGTGGCGTAGATCTTGACCCGTTCCCGGAAGCCGCTGCCCATTTCCCCGTGCAGCAGCATGGCGATCGTGTAGGCCTCCTGCCCAGCCGAACATCCCGCACTCCACACCCGGAGCTGGTCGCCGTTGCTCGCCTCCAAAACCTGCGGCAGAATCTCGGTGCGTAGGTGCTCCCAGGCTTCGAAATCCCGGAAGAAGCTCGTCACGTTGATCAAGATCGTGTTGAAGAGTGCGGTGAACTCACTCGGTTGAAGCTGCAGCGTGTCCTGGTAGTCCTCGAAGGAGTCGATGCCGATCTCGCGCATCCGGTGCCGGACCCGGCGCATCAGGCTGGGTCGCTTGTAGCCGGTGAAGTCGAACGATCGGCTGTCGCGCAGGAACTGCAGCAACCTCTCGAAGCTGGGATCCTCGAGGAGCTGAGCTTCATCAGGCTCTGCCGTCTCCTGGGCCGTTTCCTGGGCCATCTCCTCCGCTGATGTCTGATCAGGCATGGTGCGCCGACTCTACGCCGGGATCGATCTCGGCTCCGACTGCATCCGTTGGGCTCTCCAGCAGCCGCCGCACCAGCGCCGCAGATCGCACCGCCTCGTCCGCCTGTTCGGTGAACCGCTCGTGGGACCATGTGCTGCCTCTGGCGGCGGCGCGTTCGGCCAGTTGCAGGTTCAGATCGGCCTTCTCTTCCAAGGTGCGCAAGGCCATCCACAGTGCGTTTTCCAACGCTTGCCCCTGTTCGAGCAGCAGAGCGTGCCATGACCAGGCATGGCCGAGTCGGCAGCGGAAGCGCAACAGGCCGCCGTTCTCGATCTTGAACAAGGCGCCGTGACACTCCGGACAGCCGAATCCGGCCGGCTGGCCAGCGGACTCATCCGCAGCCGTCACGATGTCTGCCACTCCGGCCATTCTCACTTCCGCCATCACCAGATCAGGGACCGCGGCCTCCGCCGGGGTACGGCAGAGCCGGGTGACCACTGCACCGAGCTCGCCGGCACTGGCAATCTGAGTGACCTCGACGTGCTTGATCGTCGATTCCGGCATGCTCGGGTAGGCCGCATCGGCGGGATCCTGAGCCAGCACCAACCCGCCCCGCTCTTTGACGGCAATCGCCCCGGCCGTACCGTCGTCAAGCGAGCCTGACAACACGACCGCAATGACTCTGGGACCGCAGGCGCGTGCGGCACTGCGGAACAAGACGTCGATCGCCGGACGGTGGCCGTTCTCTCGAGGGCCGCGGCTGGTGAGCAAGTGATTGCCCTCGACGACCAAGTGGCGATCCGGTGGCGCGAACACGATCCGGCCCGGCTGTAGCTCTTGATTGGTCACTGCAACGTCGACGGGCAGCGTGCCGGCTCGCTCCAGGATGCGTGGCAGTGCACTCGCCCCGGAAGCCGGAACATGCAGCACGACCAAGATCGTCGCAGGCAGATCTGCCTCGAGTGCGGCTACGAACTCACTGAGGCTCTCAACGCCGCCGGCAGAGGCGCCGACCACGACAAGGTCGCGGCAACCAATTGCCTTGGTAGCGGCGGTCGCCATCGGGTCGGCTGTGGAGCTCATCTACGCCTTCCCTTCCGCCGTCAAGGCCGACCAGGCGGGGGAACTTTATTGTCCGAGCTGGACAATCTCGACTTTACTCCCGCTATGCGCTTGTGAACCGCATCCGAGCTGCGACGATCCGGCAACGCCGCAGGACGTTCTGGCATCGGTCGGTGGTCTGGGTAACTCAGCTTGCTGACGCTTTGCCGAATCGGGGCCTGGCAGAGCGTCAGCAAACTGTGCGAAGCGGGCTACGAGGCGGCAGCGAGCTCGGCGGGCGTGCCGATGATGCTGCGCAACTTGAGTAGCAGCCGGGCCAGTAACCGGGAAACTTGCATCTGGCTGATGCCGAGTTCGTGGGCGATGTCGGACTGCGAG
>JAJTCL010000433.1 GCA_021323255.1 Propionibacteriaceae bacterium
CACGGACCCATCAGGCTTCTCCTGGATCGACGCCGACGACCGTGGCGGAAATATCTTCTCGTGGCTCCGCTACGACGGCGATGGTCAAATGATCGCCTGCATCATCAACTTCTCCTCTGAGCCCCGCCCAGACCACCAGATCGGGCTGCCCACCGAGGGCGTCTGGAAGGAGATCTTGAACACAGACGCCGAGGTTTACGACGGCACAGGGTTGATCGGAAACCTAGGACGGGTGATCGCTCATCCAGTGCCGTCACACGGATATAAGGCGTCCGCCTCTGTCACGATCCCCCCGCTTGGTGCGGTGTGGCTGCGACTCGAGGCCGAGCTGGATGAGGAGCAGGCGATCGAGCCGGAGAAAGCAACACGCGCCGTCCGGGCCGCCGCCAAGGTGGCATCACCGCACGCAACGACAGCGGATCAGGGATTGACAGCAAAGCCAGGTCCGCGGCGTGCCGGGCCGGCGGCCGAGTCTGTGTCAAGCGGCTCAGACTCCCCTGAGTCGCCGAGCAGCCCGGACTCCCCCGAGTCACCGAGCAGCCCGGACTCCCCCGCATCGCCCACCAGTCCGGAACCAGCCGAGCCACCAGGGGCTGAGAAACCTCCAGAGTGACCGACGTCGAGATCTCAGTCAGTGTCTTCGACAGTGGCATCGCTACCTTCACCTGGCAAGGAGCGGTCAGCCCAGATTCGCTCATGCGTGCCCTCGGTGCAGCAGCTGAGGATGCCCTGCAGAACCGCGGCTTACGCCGCCTCGAGGTGTCGGTGCCGGCTGATGATGTCGGTGCTCGGCGAGCGGTGCTGCGTGCGGGCTTCCGGATGGAGGGGATTCGCCGCCAGGCGATCGAGCGGTCAGATGGTTTGTACGGTGATGTCTGCCTGTTCGCACGGCTCGCCTCGGACCAGACGTACGGTCCGCACGGCTTCTCCGGGGTGATGAATTCAGCACTGCCGAAGAAGCGCCTGATCGCGCATGTGCTGTTTCGAGATGAGATCGGTCGGGTGTTGCTCTGCGAGACTCAGTTCAAGGCCGATTGGGAACTGCCTGGCGGCATCGTCGAGCCGTACGAGACGCCGCGACAGGGCGCGATTCGCGAAGTCACTGAGGAACTCGGCATCGAGCTTCCCGTCGGCCGATTGCTCGTCGTGGACTGGATGCCGCCCTATCTCGGTTGGGACGACGCCATCGAGATGATCTTCGATGGCGGTCGGATCGGTGAGGACGACCTGGCTGCCTGGTCGCTGCAGCCGACCGAGATCAAGCGGGTGGCACTGGTGGATCTGGACACCGCGGCTGGGCTGGTCACCCCGCTTGCTCATCGGCGCCTGGTGCTGGCGGCCTCACTCGGTCCCGATGAGATGGCATACACCGAGGACGGCCGCACGCCCTGATCCGGCTCATAGGCCTGTCCAGCTGGCTCGAGTCAGACTTTGCCAAACTCTAGCCGAACATCCTGCAAGGTGAGGATCAGCGCGTCATTCGCGCACGCCAACTCAGCCTCGCTGTTCGTAGCAAGCACACTGCCGACCTGTTCCATCGGCACCGACTCCTTCAACCATCCCTTGCTGAGCGTCATCGAGCCGGTGCTCTCGCCCACCGTAAGGACTGCCTGGTTGCCCGTAACGCGATGGTCACCGCTGATCGTGCCATTCACCAATAGGTCGGCATTCAGACCCGCCAGAGTCAGTTTGATCGGATCCTTGCCGGCGCCGTGTAGCAGGTAGGACCCATCGGCGAAGGTGATCGTGACGTCTCCCCCTTCACCGGTGCCGTACCTCTTCCTGTCGCCGACGCCGTCGAATCGCACGAGCTGATAACGGCCATTGAGGCACGTGGCGTCAGGTGCAGCTGTTGCCGGCGTGGCTGCCGGCGTCGGAGTGGTCGCGGGTCCTGACGACGTCGGTTGGGTTGGTGATGGTGTATTTCCGGGGGAAGGGCTGCTCGAGCAGCCGGCCACCACCACCATCAGCGCCGCCACGACGACGAAGAGCAACCGCCTCATCCTGGTCTCCCGAGTGCCGAAAAGGACCTGGAAATTCCACCAAGGGGACGACCCTTGAATCCCGCGCGATTCGCGCACGCGCCAGCATATGCGGCTCGCCCAGCCAATCGGATCAGGCCGATCAAGACCAGCCCAATCAGATCAACAGCGTCAGAAGAGTGCGGTCATCAGGTCCCGGCGCGCCTTGAGAACCCGCTCATCGGCGTTGCCGAGCGTCTCGAACAGTTCCAGCAGGCGTACCCGTGCTTGGTTCCGATCTTCACCGGACAGGCTCTTGATCAGCCCAATCAACCGCGCGAAAGCAGCGTCGGCCTGCCCGGTGATCATCTCGACGTCAGCGGCTGCTAGCTGGCTGTCCAGGTCGTCTGAGTCATCGGCAGCAGCGATGGTGGACTTCGGATCAAGCAGCGCTGCCCGGGCGAACAGCCCCGCCTGTGCCTTGCCCGCCTGGGCCTCGGCGTCGTTCGGGTTGACCTGGATCAGCTTGTCGAACTCCTCGCGCGCTGCCGCAAAGTCACCGCGCTGCATTGCCGCATCCGCGGCCGCAAACCGAGGATCTGCCTCGGGCTCTGGCTCGGTAGCTGTTGGTGCCTCGGAACCTACGGGCTCAGCGCGTCCGACTATCCCGTTCGCCACCGCTGCTTTGAGTAGTTGATCAATCGTGGCCTGCACTTGATCCTTCGGCAGCACGCCCTGGAAAAGCGGGGCCAGCTGT
>JAJTCL010000434.1 GCA_021323255.1 Propionibacteriaceae bacterium
CCGGGCGGGCGACCCGCAACGTGCTTCAGGCGATGAGTGACGCCTACGTTGCCGTGTTCGCTGCGGTGATGCTCGGCGCCATGGTCGTCAATGTGATCTTGAATGCGCAGCGCACGATCGCGCAGTGCACCAGCGAGTCCTGCCTGTCGGCCCGGACCATTCTTCCCTGGGCTGCGTTCGCGGCTACCGTCGCGATGGCACTGGCGGCCAGCCGGCTCTTCGGGCCGGTACTGGCGTCGGCGGCCGAAGGATTCTGGCTGCTCGATGCGCCCATATCACGTGCCCAGCTGCTCCGCTCTCGCCTGGTAGGCGGGGTAGTGGCGGCATTCCTGGGTGGCGCCTTGATTGGCGGGCTGGTCTCTGCCCTGACCGGATCGGGAACAACCGAGGTGATGGTATGGGCGGCCGCAACGGCTTTTTCGGCTGCGGCATCGGTCGCCTTCGCTGCCGCACAGCAAGGTGTCGACCGGCACGTGTTGACGCGGGCGGCGACTTACGTCTTCGGGCTGCTGGGCGTCGGTGCCCTGTTCAGCGTGGTGGGTGTGGCGGCAGGGTGGTTCAGCTTGGGCCTGTCAGACAATCTCGGCATCGAGATCGGCGTGATCATGATTGCGGCTTCGACTCTGGTGCTGGCCGCGAGCGCGGTACTGGCCGCCCTCCGGTTGGGGCAGATTCGCCGGGCCAGGCTGCTCAGCGGCGGGGCTCTGGTGAGCGGCATTTCCGGCGCCTTCTTCGCGCTCGACATCGGGCTGGCCCGCGACATTGTTGTCGAGCGCCGCGCCATCGAGCGCGGCCACGTGCACCCCAAACGTGGCAAGGGATTGGGAATCGAGGCGATCATCTGGCGGGAATGGCAGCGGCTGTGGCGGTTCCCCCAACCCTTGCTCGTGCTGGCCGGCACGATCGTTGTTCCGTACGCCTGCGACGCGCTGGGCATGAGCACCCTCACTCCGGTAGTTGCTGCGCTCGCGCTGTTCGGCGCACTGATCCCGCTACTTGGCGGGCTCCGGGTGCTGACCCGTACCGGGGGCCTCGCCCGCTGCCTTCCCTTCTCGCTGGCCCGCATCAAACTGGCATCGATCGCGGTACCTGCGATCCTGGCGGGAATTTGGGCCGTCGCGACCACGCCTGCCTACCTCGGCTTCGGCGACGGGGCGGTGCAGCGTACGGTGCCCGATGCATCCTTCATCGCCATTGCCACCGCAGCAGCCGGGTTGCTGGCGGCGGTCCGCTGGACGCAGGCCAAAGGCGTGGACTTCGGGGCACCGATGGTTGCCAGCCAGGCGGGCGCGTTCCCTCCGGGTCTGGTGACCAACCTGTTCCGCGGTTTCGACGTCTGTCTGATCACCACAGCGCCTTTGCTGCTGGGCTTCTCGCCCTTCTGGTCAATGCTCATCGCGGCTATCGCGGCCATGATTCTGCTCAACTCCATGGATGCTGAGACCTTGCGGGCGCGCCAGGCGGAGCAGCAGAAGCAGCTGGCCGCAGAGAGGAAACAGCGCGCCGAGGCGGCGGCAGCAGCCAAGCAGCGCAAGCGGTAAGGGCAGGCGAAATTGTGAAAGCAATCACAAATTGCTCTTCAGCGTAGCGGGCACATTGGTGGGCTCCGGAGCCACAGCTACGCTGAGCCCGTGACCTCGTCGGCTCCGGCCCCGCCGCGGCTGCAGGTGCGGACTCGTGCGATCGAGGATCCGGGTTCATTGCTGGCCCTGTTGCCCCCGAAGGACTGTTTCGTCTGGCTGCGCCACGGTGATGGCCTCGTCGGATGGGGAGAAGTCGTTCGGCTCAAGCCCACCACCATTGCTGAGGCCGCTGAATGGTGGTCGGACCTGGCGGCTCACGTTGAAGTAACCGCCGAGCTGGACCGTCCAACCGCGGGCGCTGGCCTGATGGCGTACGGCAGCTTCGTCTTCGACCCAGGGAACTCGGCAGGCCGCTCGAGCCTCATCGTGCCGCAGACGGTCGTCGGACGCCGGAATGGTCAGACCTGGATCACCGAGATCGGCCCGGCCTCTGGGAGTGGATCCGAATTCAATGGGCCAACGCCACCCGAGCGGCCCCGCAACGTCACCTTCGGTGATGGTGGGTTGAGCGGACCGGAGTGGGAGGCCGCTGTTGCCGAGGCGGTGCGTCGCATCGGCAATGGAGAGCTGGAGAAGGTCGTGCTGGCCCGCGACCTGTTGGCCTTCGCGGAGAACGACATCGACTTGCGGTGGGTCGCCTCCCGGCTGGCGGAGAACTATTCCCAGTGCTGGACGTATTCGGTCGACGGGCTGGTTGGCGCTACCCCCGAGATGCTGGTCAAGCGTGAAGCCGGTCTGGCGACCTCCCGGGTGTTAGCCGGCACCATCCGCCGCTCCGCGGATGATGATCATGATCTCAATATGGCGGCGGCACTGGCCCAGTCGAGCAAGGACCTCGAGGAGCATGAGTACGCCGTGCGCTCAGTTGCCCGGGCACTGGCACCCTTCTGCTCGGGCATGAACGTGCCGGACGCGCCCTATGTGCTGCAGCTTCCCAACGTGTTGCACCTCGCGACTGATATCACCGGAGTCGCTGACAAGGGCCTGGCGTCGCTGGCGCTCGCCGCAGCTCTTCATCCGACCGCCGCTGTCTGTGGGACGCCTACTGGCAGCGCGCGAGCGCTGATCGCCGAGCTGGAGCATCTCGATCGGGAACGCTACGCCGGACCGGTCGGCTGGATCGACGCCATGGGCGATCGCCCTGCGCTGTGGCCAGCTCAGCGAGACCGACCCACGCCAGATCCGGCTCTTTGCCGGCTGCGGGATCGTGGCCGGATCTGACCCAGCTGCGGAGCTGGCTGAGTCGAACGCCAAGCTGATCCCCATGCGGGACTCGCTCGGCTAGGGCACTAGAGCTCCGTTTGCGCCACCTCGACGACCGTCACGGTTGGGGCTTACGAATGACGTACTTTCCGACGCGGCCGAGCTGAGGCCAGCCGCGCACCACCTTCGCTGTCTTGCGGCTGAAGCCGACCCCGGGTGAGAACCTCGCGATTACCGCGGCATCGCCGGTGCGCAGGTACTCCAAGGCATAGGCCTGCCAGATTTCGTTGCGGTGACGCTCCTGGTGCCTGTCTTCGCGGGTCCCGAGGTGATAGCTGGTGCCACCCAGGTCGACCACATACCTGCAGCCGCGTTCCAGGTTGCGTCGCAGCAGATTCATCTGGATCAGCGTCATCGGGAAGTCAGTCACCACGCAGCCCGGCAGATCGGCCACGATTGTGGCTGCGGTCCGACCCGGAAATGGCCGACCGAGACGATGCTGGGTCAACGGCAATGCACTCACCAGGATCGCGACCGCTGCCAACGAGGCAACCGCCGGAG
>JAJTCL010000072.1 GCA_021323255.1 Propionibacteriaceae bacterium
GTGGGCGAATCGATCGGGTGGGGAGTGGCTCAGGTCCAGTCGAGGTTCCCGGAGCTGACCACGAGCCTGCCCGCCGATCAAGCCTGGCGGATGGACGCCGAGCTGTTCGCTGACGCGCTGCCCCGGGCGATGGCACCGGCCCTCATAAGGGCGTTCAAGCCGCGACGACCCGACTTGGTGCTATACGAGTCGACCAACCTCGGCGCTGTGCTCGCAGCGGCCGAGCTCAGTATCCCGGCGGTGTGTCTTGATCTATGGGCCGTGGGCCGCTGGCACGTGAAGCCCGCTGAGTTAGAACATCGGGTACGCGCGGTCTGGGCGGAGCGTTCAGCACTCGCGCTGACTCTCGACCCGCTGTTGGTCGGGCGCATCTGGATCCCGCGCCGCCCTCGCTCCGCATCCCGGCCCCGGCCGAAGGCGACAGCATCAGGCTGCCTACACGCCAGATTGCATGGGGCGATCCGCGGACCTCGCTCACCTCCTGGTTGACCCGCCACCACACTCGACCGGTCGTCTACCTCACACTCGGCACGGTCGGCTGGGAAACGATTGACCTGCTGCGCCTAGCCCTGGCTGGACTGAGTGAACTCCCGCTGGATGTGCTGGTCGCTATCGGGTCCCATTTCGACCCGACCCAGCTTGGACCACTTCCTGATTCAGTCCGGGTGGAGCGCTTCGTCCGCCAAGACCTCGTGCTGCCCCGGGTTGACCTCGCCGTGCACCACGGAGGCAGCGGTACGCTGCTCGCCGCCGCCGCCCAAGGCGTGCCACAGCTGGCGATGCCGATGGGAGCCGACCAGTTCCAAAATGCCGAAGCCCTGGCCACCAGCGGAGCAGGAGTCGCCGTGCCGCAAGGTGGCGTTACAGCAGCGGCGGTCCGCGACGGCGTGCGGCAGCTCATCGATGACCCAAGCCATCGCGCGGCCGCAAACCGGATACGCGGTGAGATCCTCGCTTTACCCACCCCAGCCGATCGCATCAACGATTTGGTTGCGCTGGTGGCTTGAAGTCCGCGCCTCCCGCTGACCTCCGACGGATCGGTCAGGGCAACGGTTCGACGACCGCACGCTCGCCCGGAATGCCCAGCTCCCTGATCTGGGGATGCTTCGCACCGCGAGGCCATTCGCGGAAACGCCGAAAAGCCATCGGGACGCCTCGGGCGATGGACAGGTCCGGGCTGTCCATGACTTGCACATGCACATGCGGCTGGGTCGAGTTGCCAGAGTTACCGCAGTTCGCGATCGGCTGGCCCGTCGTCACATCCTCACCGATGGCAACACGAATGGAGCCGGCTTGCAGATGCACGAGAGCAACGAATACGCCCTTGTCACGCACCGCGATGATCAGATAGTTGCCAGCGATCGCAGCCACTCCTTGCCGAAGCCGTGCCGGCTGACCCAACGCATATGGCACCAGAGTCAGCTGAGACCGCCGCCCAACATGATCACTCTCGCGATCGTGCACTGCGATGACGATGCCGTCCGCTGGTGACAGGATCGGCCGTCCATATGAGAAGAACCGCGATGCCGGTTCGCTGGCGAGGTAGGTCCGCCAGTCACGGCGGTCCGCAGTCCGCCGATCATGGTCCACGCCGATGAAATCGATGGCATACCGCTCGCCCAAGAGGTCGGTCCCGTGACTGGGAACCCGCCGGGCCGGGCTGTTCCTCGCCAACCATAGGCCGGCGAACGGCAGCGAGATCACGATTTCCCGGATCATCGAAGCCCGCGAAGGCGGCCTCTCACTCATCACTGCAGCTGGGGTGGCGGTCTTGAGGAAGGCGCACAAACTCACACAAGATCCTCACCGCCACATCCACCAGTCACCCCTACCTCACGCGCCCCAGACCCATCATGAGAACGGATGCGTCAGAAGAGCTGGATCGGATCGATGATGTCGGCCAAGATCAACACGATACCCGAGATCAGGATGATCCCGCCGACGACGTAGGCGACCGGCAGCAATCTCGCCGTATCGACAGGACCGGGATCGGGTCGTCCGCGGATGCGAGC
Organism: Propionibacteriaceae bacterium; assembly: GCA_021323255.1. Lineage (GTDB taxonomy): Bacteria > Actinomycetota > Actinomycetes > Propionibacteriales > Propionibacteriaceae > Microlunatus. The sequence continues at coordinate 2,013 of JAJTCL010000072.1, forward strand.
GAAGGCCCGTCTCACCGCCTCATAGAACGCCGCGGCCACGTGCCCACCATCCAGTGGCAGCAGCGGCACGAAGTTGAAGAGCGCCACGAACAGGTTGACCGCGCCGAGCACAGTGAACAGACTTGCGACTTTGGCTGCTGCATCGATCTGGTCGGTGGAAGCGATCTCCCCCGCCGCTCGACTTGCGCCAACGATCGACATCGGTCCATAGATGTCCCGGGGCTGGCCGGTCACCAAGTTATAGGCGGTGTAGAAGACCTTCGCCGGGAAATAGGCGAGTGCGACAACAGTCTGCTTGGTCATTTGCCACATGTCGCCGACCACTGCGATGGGTCCGCCGCGCTCTCGGAGGACCTCGGGTTCGACGCCGAAGAAACCGGCGGCAACCCGCTTCGATGGGTCATACCGGTCCGGTACGCCGGTAATAACGGTGTTGACGGGCTTCAGGTCAAGGCGCTGACCGCCGCGCTCGACGGTCACCAACGCCGGATGGTCGAGGTTGGTCCGAATCAGGCGCGAGACGTCGTCCCAAGACGACACCGCAGTCCCGTTGAACGCCACGATCTTGTCCCCGGGCTGAATTCCCGACAGGGCGGCCGGCGTCGGCGGCTTTCCGGTGCAGGTCTTATCGGTCGCGTCCGCAGCGACGATGCACTCCTGCACCTTGCTGATCGTCAATTGCGAGCGGTAGACGCCGTAGCTCGCCGCAACACCCAGCAAGATCACAAACGCCAGCAGGATGTTCATCGCCGGGCCGCTGGCCATGATGATCAACTTCTGCCAGAACGGCTTCTGATAGAAGAGCCGCCCCTTGTCCTCCGGCCGGATGATGGACCATTCTGCATCCCGTGCATTGTCGGCCAGCGCGCGAAACGGGCCGGTACTGTACGCGCGGACTTCACCCGGGCGGTCCTTGGCCGGTGGAAACATGCCGATGAGTCGGACATAGCCCCCAACCGGAACAGCCTTGACCCCGTACTCGGTTTCGCCACGCCGCCGCGACCACAACGTACGACCAAAGCCGACGAAATATTCGGTCGTCCTGACGTCGAACAGCTTGCCGGGCACGAGATGACCTATCTCGTGCAGGCCGATCGAGGCCATGACCAATGCGAAGAAGGCAATGGCACCACCGATGTAGATCAGAAGGTCCATTTAGTGCGTGTGCTCCGTCGGCTGAGTGAGATCCTTGGCCCGGGCCCGCGCCCAGGCATCCGCCTCCAACACCAGCTCGAGTGTGAGCTGGTCACTTGGAACCAGCATCGAGCCTACGTCGAGACCTGAACCAGTATGTTCGCCCATTACGAGAGCCACGATGTCGAGGATCTGTGTGAAACCGATCCGTCCATCATGGAACGCGTCCACGCACACCTCGTTCGCGGCGTTGTACACCGCAGGAGCCGTCCCGCCCAGTCGTCCCGCATGACGGGCCAGCTCAACCGCCGGAAAAGCATCAGTATCCAGCGGCTCGAAGGTCCAGCTTGCTGCGCTGCTCCAATCGCATGGCGGCGTGACTCCAGAGAGCCGGTCTGGCCAGCTCAGACCTAGCGCAATGGGGAGCTTCATATTCGGTGGTGAGCACTGCGCGAGGGTAGATCCATCGACGAACTGCACCATTGAGTGCACGATCGACTGCGGGTGGACAACGACATCGATCCGGTCTAGGTCAACCCCGTACAGCAGGTGCGCCTCCAGCAGCTCTAGGCCCTTGTTCACCAGCGTCGCAGAGTTGGTCGTGATCACCCGGCCCATGTTCCAGGTCGGGTGGGCAAGCGCCTGACTCGGCGTGACATCGCGCATCTGTTCGCGGCTGAGCCCCCGGAACGGTCCGCCGCTTGCGGTGAGGATCAGTCGATCCACCTCCGCCGCGGCGCCACCCCGGAGACATTGGGCCAGCGCCGAGTGTTCGGAGTCGACAGCAACGATCTGACCCGGCTTTGCCGCCTGGGTGACCAGCGAGCCGCCGACTACCAGCGACTCTTTGTTGGCCAGTGCGAGGATCCGTCCGGCTTCCAGAGCAGCCAGCGTTGCTGACAGCCCGGTAGAGCCGGTGATCCCGTTGAGGACGACGTCGCACGGCATGGCTGCCAACTCAGCGGCTGCTTCTGGCCCTGCGACGATGCGAGGTAGCTGCACCTCTCCGGTCGCCCAGCCGCGCCGGCTGGCCTCGGCGTAAAGCGCAAGTTGCAAGTCCTGGACGCTTGTTGCTCGACTGACCGCAACTGCCTGCGCTCCGGTATCCAGCGCTTGTTGAGCCAGCAGCGGGATCTGCGAGCCCTCGGCGGCCAGGCCTACCACCCGGAACTGATCGGTGTTGTCGGCCACCACCTCCAGGGACTGCGTCCCGATTGAGCCGGTGCTGCCCAAGATCACCACGTCACGCACGGAGCCAAGTGTCGCAGGTCAGTGCCAGTAGCTCAGCCGGCCGCGCCCCACCAATCCAGGACACGCAACACCCGCACGGTGTTCCACCGGCTCGGACCCGGTTCCTCCATCCGAAACCAGGTCCTGCCGGGATAACCGGAATACGTCGACCACCGCCCATCGGCTCGACGAGCGCGCCGTACGACGGCGACCGCGTCGCTCAGCCGTTCATCCTGGTCAGCGCCCACGTCGGCGAAGTGCTCAAGCCCGCGCAGTACGTCGAAATGCCACTGGGGCAGCTGGGGGAAGCGGATACTGCCACGGATTGCCACCTGGCCGGTGCGATGGGACTTGTACAGCTGATGCCGCAGGAAAAACTCCCGGCCTCGTGCCTGCGCCTCCTCAGTGGCCGCTCTGCCACCGGCTCGCTGGTAAGCCTCGAGGGCCTCAAGCGCCAGGATGCTGGTGTGGAAAGAGCTGTGCTTGTCTGGATCACCCCGTGAGGCGCAGTTCCAGCCGCCGTCGTTGAGCTGTTGCCCGAGCAGGTAGTCGACAACGTCGTCAAGACACTCGGCGTCAAATCCGTGAGCAACGGTGAGCCGCACCAGGATCGAGACGATGCAGGTCTCCGGAGCGCGCCAGCGGCTCTGCCACTCCCAGAGCCGCTCACACCCGGCCAAAGCCGCGCGATTTCGTGGTGGGAGTCCAAGCCAGACCAGTTGAAGGAGCGTGTACGTCGTGGAGGTCCACTTGGGCGAATAGTCGCCGCCGCCCCAGCGCCCGTCGGGATCTTGCAGCGAAATGAGCTTGGCGCCCCATCCCTGTGTTGCGACTCTGGCTCGCTCGGCAGCTACCGTAGCTGCCGGACTGCCGAGGAGGTCTTGGTGCACCCGCCAGCGGATCGACGGGTCGCCCTCTAGCAGCCAAGCGATCAATTGGTCGCCTACTCCACTCATCCACCCCATGATCACATCTAGTGCCGTCTCCAGTGGAGTGTCGATGATCCTGACAGAATCCCCACATCATGAGAAGCCAATTGGCGATGCCGTGACTCGACGTTTGATCGAGATCGAAAGCCTCGCCGACTTCGATGCCCACATCAGCATGACCCGCCAGCTCAACGGATGGTTCGTCCAGTCTGTGGATCTGACCGAACGAGCCGATGTGCTCACCGAAGTCGATCCGCGTGGAGCGGTCTTTCTCGGCTGTTTGTTCACTCCGACTGTCGAGCACTCTCTCCGCAGGTCAGGCGCGCTGCTCTTCCCACGGCTACCCGATCTGCCCTTCGATCCGTACCGCGCGCAGCCGTACGACGCCCTCGAGCTTTACGGCACCGACGACTACGCATCCAGCCTGGACGCCATGGTGTACGCCTGGTCCCATGCTCAACCGATCGGGTCACTGGCAGCCGAGCTGAGCACGACCCTTCATGATCACTCCATAACCGATGCCCTGGACGATGTGACCTCAGACCTGGAGTCGCGCAGCATCGTTGGCATCATGGGCGGTCATGCCGTCCCGCGCGGCGACTCCACCTATCGCGCAGCGGCCGAACTCGGCGCGATCCTCACCGCTGCGGGGCGAACGGTGCTCACCGGCGGCGGCCCCGGAGCCATGGAGGCGGCAAATCTCGGAGCGTATCTGAGCGCCTGGCCAGGGTCACTGGACGCGGCATTGACGATCATGAAACCAGCGCCGTCATATCGACCTAGCATCGATGCCTGGGCACACTCCGCCTTCCGGATCCGGGCCCGCTGGCCCATCGCCGATTCAGGCCGCAGCCTCAGTATCCCCACCTGGTTCTACGGCCACGAGCCGACCAACGTCTTCGCCACCGAGATCGCCAAGTATTTCTCCAACGCGCTGCGGGAGGACACTTTGCTGAGCCGCTGCAGGGGCGGCGTCGTCTACCTTCCAGGGCGGGCCGGCACCGTACAGGAGATCTTCCAAGCTGCGACGGAGAACTTCTACGCCGCCGATGCCAGCCTCATCGCTCCACTGATCTTGGTGGGCCGTCAGCACTGGACCGACACCTACCCTGTTTGGCCATTGCTGCAACGGCTCGGTGACGGGCGGCCGATGGCTGAATTGATCTACTGCGTCGACGATGTCTACCAGGCCGCCAACCTGCTCACCGCTGAGAGCCGCCCCCATTGATAGGAACCTGCCAGGTTCCGCCCAGGTGATTGCCAGGAAGCGCACTCAAACTTGCTCCGCCCCCACCGATGCCGGTGGCGAACCCACGACAAGGAGCAATAAACGTGCCAGCCTCGACAAGAACCGCAGTCTTAATCGCCTCGGGGCTGATCGCGCTTGGTGCGGGCATTGGAGTGGCGAGCTTTGCATCCGCAGACACTCCCGCGACGCCGACGCCCATTCCAACGAGCACGCCGAGTGTCCCCATCCCGAGCGATCCGACCGAACAACCGGATGTGCCGAGCAATCCTGATCAGGCTGAGCAGGAGGCGGCACTGATCAAGGTTCTGTCGGAGATGTTCGGCGTCGACGAGGCGGAGATCACGGTTGCCCTCGACGAGATGCGTGTGGCCTATGAGGCCGCCGGTGGGCCGGCTGCGCTGGACGGATATCTGGACGAAGCGGTCCGGTCAGGCATTTTGACTCAGCAAGAGGCGGATACGATCCGCCAGGCCGTCGAGCAGGGCATGAGCAGCCCCGGTCCCAGGTAAGGGCCGCAGCTACTCGCGGCCGTCGCTCATGATCTTGGCAAGCTCCGCTGTCCGCTGGTTGCCGAAGATGTCCTCCAACATCACTAGTTCGCCGTCAGGTCCGGTGAGCGGGACTCGCCAGTTCGGATATTCGTCGATGGTCCCCGGCTGGTTCTGTAACTGACGCTCGCCAACGGCGTCTGCGAGGGAGAGGCAGCGCAGTCGCGACGGAGTCCACGTCAGATAACGGTGTAGGGCTTCGACGGTCTCCTCGATCCCGGCGTCCGACTGCAACACTCCCCGATCTCGAAGGGCATTCAGCCAGGCCTCCCGGTCTGCTTGCTCGGCTTCCAATTCTTCGTCCAGCGAGCGAGTCAGGATGCCAAGCTGATCCCGGAGCTTGACATGATCACCAGCGAGATAGCCAGCAGTGGGTGGCAGATCATGGGTGGTGACCGAGGCCAGACAGTACTCCCGCCACTTCTCAGCCGGCAGCGGCGCGCCGTCCCCATCCCAATCGAACTCGAACCACAAGATCGACGTCCCCAGGATGCCGCGTTCCCGAAGGTAGTCGCGCACCCAGGGCTCCACGGTCCCGAGATCTTCGCCAATTACGACTGCGCCTGCCCGATAGGCCTCGAGCGCGAGAATGCCGATCATGGCCTCGTGGTCGTAGCGGACGTAGGTGCCCTGCGTTGGGCCCATACCATGGGGAATCCACCACAGTCGGAACAGCCCGATCACATGATCAACGCGCAGGCCGCCGGCATGTCGCAAGATCGTCGAGATGGTGTCTCGAAACGGCGCGTACGCAGTAGCGGCCAGGCGATCAGGCCGCCATGGTGGCTGATTCCAGTTCTGCCCCTGCTGGTTGAACGGATCCGGCGGGCAGCCGACCGAGACGGCGGTGGCGTAGCTGTCTTGCAGACTCCAGGCATCCGCGCCTCGGGTACTCACGCCCACGGGCAGATCGTGCATCACCCCGAGCGCCATGCCGGCTCGCACAGCCGCTTGCTGGGTGCCAGCCAGCTGCTCCTCCATCAACCACTGCAGCCAGCAGTGGAAGTCGATCTTGGCAGCATGGGTTGCGGCGAAGTCGGCAACAGCTGGTGATTCCGGATCCCGCAGCTCTGCTGGCCAATCCAGGAAGCTCGGGCCGTGTTCCTCGCAGAGCGCCGCCCAGGTTGCGAAGGTCTCCATGCCACGTCCCTCGCGGCGACGATATGCCGCAAGGGAAGCCTCGCGCCCTGGCGTACGGGCAATCGAATAGATGATCGTGAGGGCCCGACGCTTGGCAACCCATGCTCGGTCCCGGTCGATCTGACTCAACTTGCCAGTCTCGTCCAGCAGCCTGGTCCTGATCTTGTAAATCTCCTCTCGCTGCGCCGTGGAGGCCATGGCGTACTCCGGGATCCGTTCCAGCCGCAGATAGAGGGGGTTGGCGAAGCGGCGGCTGCTGGGTAGGTATGGGGACGGCTCTAGCGGCGGCACCGGCTCGGCCGCATGCAGCGGATTGATGAGCACAAAATCCGCCTGATGCTCGGCGGCAGACCAGACGGCCAAATCCTCCAGATCAGTCAGGTCGCCGATTCCCCAGGACTGTCTGGAGCGCACGCTGTAGAGCTGGGTCGCCAATCCCCAGGCGCGGCGCTGGCCCATCCGCTCCGGGAATCCCAGCCACACCGGCGTAATGATCAACGGCATCGAGGACTGTCGCCCATCGCTGACGGCATTAAGGGTGTGATAGCCGAGGGGCAGGTCGGCAGGAATCTCGAACGACGCCTCACCGACCCAGCCATCTTCGATCTCGCGTGGTGGCGTCCAGTTCTCCAGCTGAGGCAGCTCGTGACGAGTCTCGCCGGTTTCAAGATCGATCCAGACGCTGACCGGGCTGCCATGCGGCACATGGATCCATACCGACGCGGTCTGGTGCTGCCGGATCGTCATGCAGGACGGCAGCATGCGAGTCCACGGATAGCGGTGATGATTCGCCAAAGCGGCGGCGGCGGCTTCTGGAGTCGAGGCGTCAATGTCGAGAGCGGCGAGAACGGCGATCACGGTCGCCCGATCGACGGAGACGTGCCGGCCCTGCCAGTCCCAGTATTCGGTGGCAACGCCGAAGGCTTCAGCCAGGTCGTAGAGGGTGGGGTCGAGTTCTGTCACGGCGCCAATCCTGGCAGTAATCAAAACTGGCAGCGAATGGCTCAATCAGGCCTTCATCCGCCTGGAACAAAGAGATACATGATCAGCCAGGCGACTGGGGCGGCAATGAGCAGTGAATCAAGCCGATCCATGACCCCGCCGTGCCCGGGCAGGAAAGAACTCATGTCCTTGATCCCGAGATCTCTCTTGATGATCGATTCGATCAAGTCACCGCAGGTGCCCGCCGCTACCAGGCTCACGCCCAGAACGATGCCCACCCAGAACGGGACAGCAAGAAGGAAAACGGCCATGCAGACGCCGGCAGCTGTGCCGAAGACCAGGGATCCGGCCAGACCCTCCCACGACTTCTTGGGGCTGATCTTGGGCACCATCGGATGTTTGCCGAACAGCACTCCTGCCACGTAGCCGCCGGTGTCATTCATCACCACAATCAGCAGGAATGTCACCAGTCGAGCACTGCCCCGCTCCTCGGCGAGCATCAACGCTGCGAACGAGCCGAGCAGCGGTACGTACCCGATGATCAGCATGCTGGCGGCTGCGTCGCGGACGTAGCCCGCGGCACCCTTCGGCATTCGCCAGATGAGACTTGCCAGCACCGTCAGCGCCAATGAGGCCAGTAACACGCTGGTCGTGGAGAAGATCACTGGCTCCTGCCGACCGGCGAAGTAGGAGCCGAATGCGATGGCGACGCTGCCGATCGAAATAGGGATGATCGCCGACGTCATGCCCTGCTTCTTCAGCGCCTCATACAACTCGACTGCAGCGAGCACCAACGCCACAGCGACCAGGGCGACAAAGGCGGGCTG
>JAJTCL010000073.1 GCA_021323255.1 Propionibacteriaceae bacterium
CAGTCGGCCGCCAATCAACAACCGTGGCCGGGCCTGCGTCGGATGCACCATCCGAGGTGCCAGGCCTAGGTCAGCGATCAGATCCAGGCCCTCTGGGCGCCGCGCCAGGATCGACTCCGCCCCAGCGTCCAGGCGTACGCCACTGAGCATGATCGGGATTAGCTTGCCGCCCCACCGGTTGGTCGCTTCGAGCACAATGACCTCGAAACCATCCGAGGCCAGTAGTCGAGCGGCGCTCAGCCCGGTGACGCCGCCGCCAACGACGACAATCGTCGTCATGTGTACTGGGAGCGGCTCGACGCCGCTGGGCCGCCAGCCGTAGATGCCTCCGCCAGCTCCGCCCGGGCCGCAGCGCGCAGTTGCGGTCCCTCGGTGTGGACCAGCTCGACGATCATCGCCAGCACTGCTGGATTGGCCTCAGGTGGCACTCCATGGCCGAGATTGAAGATGTGACCAGGCGCGCTGGCACCCGAGGAGATGACCTCACGTGCTCGCTCGGCGAGCACCGGCCAAGGTGCCGACAGCAACGCCGGATCGAGGTTGCCCTGCAGTGCATAACGATGACCGACGCGACGGCTGGCCTCGGCCAGCGACAGCCGCCAGTCCACCCCAATCACCTCAGCCCCCGCCGTACCCATCTGCACCAGCAATTCTGAAGTGCCGACGCCAAAGTGGATCCGCGGTACGCCGGTGTCCGCGACGGCCCGCAGCACCCGAGCTGAGTACGGCTGGGCGTAGCGCCGGTAGTCCTCGGCACTGAGACTGCCAGCCCAGGAGTCGAACAGCTGCACGACGGTCGCGCCGGCCGCCACCTGCGCCTGCAGAAACACTGCAGACAGATCAGCCAACCTGATGCACATCGCCTCCCACAACGAAGGCTCGCTGACCATCAAGGCTTTTGTTGCGGCGTAGTCCCGACTTGGCCCGCCCTCAACGAGATAGCTGGCGAGGGTGAATGGCGCGCCGGCGAATCCGATCAGTGGCAGGTCGCCGAGCTGGCTGGTGATGAGCTCGACGGCTTGGGTGATGTACCACAAACGCTCAGGATCCAGCGGCCGTAGCTGCTCCAGGTCGCCAGGTGTCCGGACGGGATGAGCGATCACTGGGCCACGTCCGGAAACGATCTCCAAGTCCACTCCGGCTGCTTTGAGCGGCAGCATGATGTCGGAGTACAAGATCGCGGCATCCACGCCGTAGCGGCGTACCGGTTGCATGGTGATCTCGGCCACCAAGTCTGGTCGCATGCAGCTCTCGAGCATCCCGATGTCTTTTCGGCTAGCTCGATATTCCGGAAGCGAACGCCCGGCCTGTCTCATGAACCACACCGGAACGTGATCGTTCGGCTGAACCTTGCGGCATGCCGCCACCATCAAAGGCAGATCCGAAGGTTCGCCGCGCATTCGTGAATCTTTTCACGGTCAGGAAAACCGGCGCGTCGGAACTCCCGCCTAGGGACAGCCGCATACGCTCATCGGATGGCAGCCAACAGCGACGCGGCTCCGGCCCCGGACGCGTTTCGTCGGGCCGTTGAGGACCTGATGTCCGCGCCGTGGCGCCCCGAGTTGCAGGTCGAGGAGCTCCCTGCGCCGCAGCGCATTGCTCCGTACTCGGCGGCGATCACCGCCGATGTCGTGGCGAACGGTGACGATGTAGGCAGTGGTCGTTTTGTCCTGCTTCACGACCCGGCCGGCAATGCCGCATGGCAGGGCACGTTCCGATGCGTCACCTTTGCCCGAGCCGATCTCGATCCAGAGATGGTGACAGACCCATTGTTGGCCGGTGTGGGCTGGTCCTGGTTGATTGATGCGCTCGATGGCCATGGCGCTCACTACGATGCGCCAAGCGGCACCGTGACATCGGTGTCGAGCGAGTCGTTCGGGGGGATGGCCGGGGAGCCATCGCGCGCTGAGATCGAGGTACGCGCATCGTGGACTCCGTTGCTCGAGGAGGGAGCTGGGCTCAACCCTCATCTGGCTGCCTGGGCTGAACTACTCTGTACGCTAGCTGGCCTGCCCCCGCTGGCTGCCGGAGTGGTGATGATGCCCTCTCGGCGTAACCCGCAGAGCCGAAGTTCCCGGAGACGTTGACCGAAGTACCGCTAAGTACGCCTGATCTTGATCAGGAAGCGGAGTTGCTCACCGAGCCCTCCGATGGCGTGCCGCCTCTAGTCACCACCCCGCACGCGTTGCACAAAGCAGTCTTCGCGCTACGTGGCGGACGTGGGCCAGTCGCCATGGACGCTGAGCGGGCCCACGGCTTCCGGTACAGCCAGCGCGCCTATCTCATCCAGCTACGTCGGGTGGGGTCGGGAACACATCTGGTCGATCCGGCTGCGTTCGGGCAGCCGGCCGACCTTTCTGCTCTTGGTGTTGCAGTCTCGGAGGCCGAATGGGTAATCCACGCGGCTGGTCAAGATCTCCCCTGTCTTTACGAGGTCGGCCTAGTTCCGAAGACCCTGTTTGACACCGAACTCGCCGCACGACTGCTCGGCTATCCTCGCGTTGCGCTCGGCACCATGATCGAGGAGCTGCTCGGGGTGCGGCTTCTGAAGGAGCACTCCGCTTCCGACTGGTCCAAAAGGCCGCTGCCACAAGAGTGGCTGATCTATGCCGCCCTTGATGTGGAGCTCTTGATCGAACTACGTCATGAGCTCGCTGCCCGGCTCGTTGCGGCTGGCAAATGGTCATGGGCTGAGCAAGAGTTCGCGGCATTGGTTGCGAGCGCTGGCCTCAGCCCGGAACCGCGACGCGATCCGTGGCGCCGCACCTCCGGCATCCATCACGTCCACACCCGGCGCGGTCTGGCGTACGTCGCAGAGCTGTGGTACGCCCGCGACGCCATCGCGCAGCGGCTGGACCGCGCACCCGGCAAGATCCTGCCCGACATTGCGATCACCGAGCTGGCTGCCCACAAGCATCCGGACCGCGCCACGCTCCGGGGGATTCCGGCCTTCTCCCGCCGCCAGGCCAAGCGTGCTGAGGCTAGCTGGCTGGAGGCGCTTGACGTGGTGGCACAGACACCAGAGAGTGCTCTCCCACCGATGCATGTCCCCAACGACGGCCCACCACAGTCGCGGCTGTGGCCGGCAAAGAACCCCGGAGCCGCTGCACGGCTGGCGGCGATGCGGGGTGCACTGCTGGCGATCGCTGAACAAAACGAGCTACCGATGGAGAACCTCCTTACCCCGGATCACCTACGCCGGCTGGCCTGGCGTCCGCCAGCCCCCGTGACCGAGGAGTCGGTGGCTCAGGCGCTGGCCGACCGAGGCGCCCGGCCGTGGCAGCGTGACCTCACCGTCAAGGCCATCACCTCCGTGTTGGCGCAGCCCTCACCGCCCCCAGGCGCTTAACTGGGGAACTGGTGCCGCTCGCGACCGGCTTGCCGCCTCAATCCCGGCAAGTTGGCTGAGCGGCCCTGACGGCTCGTCCCGTCCATCGCCGATGGCCTGGACGAGCTCCTTGTAGCGAGACTCGGTGTGGTAGAAGCCGGTGGCGCTCTGCTCACCCTGCGACACCGCCGCCCGCAATCGGATTCCCGATGCGTGCACAGCCGATTATCGACAGATTTACACCGTGCCGCCGACTTCGTCGCGACCGCTTGGCACTGTCCTGGCCACAGATGGGACGATGATCGGCGATGAGCAGTGATCGGGACCGGGATGCCTACGGACGTGCGCGGCAGGCGCGTCCCCGCGACAAGCTCGGCCGGCCACTGCCGTACGGCAGTGCTGGTGTCGAGCCGATCTCAGAAGATCCGCTGCCGCCCATCGAGACCATCAGATACGCCCGTGAGCTGCTGAATCAGGGCAGGCCATTCTCCGCGCACGAGGTCTATGAGGCGCGTTGGAAGTCGGGCCCGGAAGCGGAGCGCGATCTATGGCAAGGGCTGGCCCAGCTTTGCGTGGGCATCACCCACGCCGAACGTGGCAACCGGAATGGCGCGCTGCGACTGATTGGCCGAGCACGCGGACGCCTGGAGCGCTACGTGCAGACCGGTCAGCCCAGCTACGGCCTGCCACTGGCAGAGATCGTGGACTGGATCCGAAGCCGAGAAAACACGGCCGATGCTGCAGGCTCGTGGCTGGATGATCAACCTCTGTGAGGCGGCTCAGAAATTCCCTCAAAACCTCACTCCAGCCAAGCTCGCGGCGCCGAGTCACGCGTAGATCGAGCGAGGCAGCGCCGGCTGGAGTGAGTTTCAGGGGTGACAGTCAGCTGGCCGGCCGCCATTGTTACTGGTGAGTAATAATTCGGGTATGCCTCGCGAACTTCGAGATGTCGTCTTTGTCAACGGCGTGCGAACCCCCTTCGGTAAGGCCGGCTCGATCTATGCCGAGACCAGAGCCGACGACCTCGTCGTGCACTGCATCCGAGAGCTGTTACGGCGACATCCGGAGCTGCCCCCCGATCGGGTCGACGATGTCGCCATCGCCGCGACCACTCAGACTGGCGACCAAGGCCTGACCATTGGGCGTACCGCAGCCTTGCTGGCCGGGATTCCGCGCTCGGTGCCAGGCTTCGCGATTGATCGGATGTGCGCGGGCGCGATGACCGCCGTCACTACGACAGCCTCAGGGATCGCCTTTGGCGCCTATGACGTCGCCATCGCCGGCGGAGTCGAGCATATGGGGCACCATCCCATGGGGCAGGACATCGACCCAAACCCCCGAATCGTCGCAGAGAAGCTCGTCGACCAGTCAGCGTTGATCATGGGATCAACGGCGGAGAACCTTCATGATCGCTTTCCTGGAATCACCAGGGAACGAGCGGATGCCTTCGCCGCGCTCAGCCAGCAGCGAGTGCAGGATGCCTACGAAGAAGACGTGATCCAGGAATCACTGGTCACTGTCGCGACCCGGAGTTCCGATCTTGGTTGGGGGCTGGCTGTCGCTGACGAGCAACCCCGACCGGACACGACTGTCGAGGCGTTGGCGACACTCAGGACCCCGTTCCGGCCGCATGGGCGCGTTACTGCAGGCAATGCAGCGGGCCTCAATGACGGGGCCACGGCCTGCCTGCTGGCGGCCGAGGGTGTGGCAGCCGAGCTCGGTCTGCCTGCGGCGATGAGACTCGTCGCCTTTGCATTCGCCGGGGTGGATCCCGAGCTCATGGGAGTCGGACCGATTCCGGCAACGGAGAAGGCGCTGGCGAAGGCCGGGCTGTCGATCGATGACATCGGCGCGTTTGAGATCAACGAGGCGTTCGCTGTCCAGGTACTTGCCTTCTGTGATCATTTCGAGTTGGCCGCGGACGATCCACGGCTCAACCCATATGGCGGCGCCATCGCCCTCGGTCACCCACTCGCCAGTTCTGGAGTGCGACTCATGATTCACTTGGCGCGCGCGTTCCGGGAACATCCCGACGTACGTTATGGACTCACTACGCTCTGCATCGGTCTCGGTATGGGCGGCACAGTGATCTGGGAGAACCCTCTGTTTTCCTCGGAGGGAGCGCAGTGAGGGCCGACGAACTCGAACGGCTGATCGCCGCGGCCTCGGCAAGCAGCGAGGGGGAGGTTGTCACGCGGGCGCTGAGCCGAGATATCGAGCTGCCACATACAGCCGGGACTGCGGTGTTGATCACTTTGGACAACGGGCGTGATCACACTCGGCCCAATACTTTGGCGGCGCAGGGTCTTGCCCAACTGAACCAGGCTCTAGACTCTGCGCTCGCCCGCGACGACATCGTCGCGATCGCGATTACAGGAAAGCCGTTCATCCTGGCGGCAGGCGCCGACCTTTCCGCGTTTGCCAAGATCGTCAACCGGGACCAGGCCCTGGCCATCGCGCGGATCGGCCATGCCGTGTTCGACAAGCTGCACGCATCCCGGGTGCCGACCTTCGCGTTCATCAACGGGGTTGCGCTGGGGGGTGCCCTGGAGCTCACCCTGCACTGCCATTACCGAACGGTCTCGTCCGCCGCCTCGGGTATCGCTCTACCCGAATGTTTCCTGGGCCTCGTCCCGGGTTGGGGTGGCGCGTTCCTGGTGCCCAACCTGATCGGTGCAGACCGGGCCGTACAGCTGATCATCGAGAACCCGCTCAACCAGAACAAGATGCTCAATGGCCTGCAGGCCTACGAGCTGGGCCTGGCCGACGCGATCTTCGACGGTGCCGACTACCTGGCTCGTTCCTTGGACTGGGCAGGCCAGCTCGTCGCCGGCTCGCTGAGTGTGGCGCGGCCGGAGGTCGACCGCGGAGGGTCCTGGGACGAGGCCCTGGAGCGGGCCCGCCGTTTCGTTGACGGCAAGGTCGGCGGCGCCTCGCCGGGGCCTTACCGGGCGCTGGAGCTGATGGCCGCAGCCAAGACCTCGGATCGGGCTGAGGCCTACGCAGCCGAGGACGAAGCACTGGCCGATCTGATCATGGCTCCCGAACTGCGAGCAAGCTTGTACGCCTTCGACCTGGTGCAGAAGCGCGCCCGAAAGCCCGCAGGCGCGCCTGAGTCCAGCCTGGCGAGGCCGGTGACAAAAGTTGGCCTCGTCGGTGCGGGCCTCATGGCCAGCCAGCTCGCCTTAGTGTTCCTGCGTCGGCTGCGGGTGCCGGTGGTGATCACGGATCTTGATCAGGAGCGGGTTGACAAAGGATTGGGCTACGTTGCAGCGGAGATCGACAGACTCCTCGGCAAGCGACGGATCTCTCCCGATGAAGCGAATCGCCTCCGGGCGTTGATCTCCGGTACCACCGAGCTGGTCGACTTCGCCGACTGCGACTTCGTCATCGAGGCTGTCTTCGAGGAGATGTCGATCAAGAAGCAGGTCTTCGCTGATCTTGAAAAGCATGTCTCCACCAGGTGCGCGCTTGCCAGCAACACCTCCTCGCTGTCCATTACGCGGATGGCAGCAGATCTTGATCATCCTGAGCGCGTGGTCGGCTTCCATTTCTTCAACCCCGTGGCAGTGCTGCCGCTGATTGAGATTGTGCGTGGACCGGCAACCGACGAGGAGACCTTGGCCAGGGCATTCGCCGTCGCAAAGACGCTGAAGAAAAGCGCCGTGCTGGTCAAGGACGCGACCGGCTTCGTGGTCAACCGGCTGCTGCTCAGGTGGATGGCGGAGATCTTCGCCGCTGTGGATGAGGGAACGCCGGTCGAGGTCGCCGATGCCGCGCTGCGGCCCCTCGGGCTGCCTATGCCGCCCACTGTCTTGCTGCAGCTGGTCGGTCCTGCGGTTGCCTTACATGTGCTGGAGAACCTTCATGCCGCTTTCGGCGATCGGTTCCCGGTCTCGCCCAACCTCAGGGCGCTGGTGGCTTCGGGTAGGCCCGGCATCTACGACTGGACGCCTGACGGCGAGCCGTACGTCAGCGACGAGACGGCAAAGCTGTTCACGGTAGGTAACCAGCCGAGCACCGCGGAGCAGTTACGGCAGAGGGCTCTGAACGCCCTGGCGGATGAGATCGGTCTCATGCTGGCCGAAGAAGTGGTGGCAGCGCCGATGGATATCGATCTGTGTCTGATCCTCGGTGCCGGCTGGCCGTTCCACCTCGGCGGCATTACGCCATATCTGGACCGGGAGGGCGTTTCCGAGCGCGTGTTGGGACGCCGCTTCCTGCCGCCAGGAGTCGCCTCTGTCCCGACCACCTGACGCCGACTTGTCAGAACCCAGTTGAGTCTGGACTCAACTGGGTTCTGACAAGTCGGCGCGAGAGGGCTCGAGAAGCTGATCCCTGCGTACGACCGCCTCAACCGCGTAGCGGGCGATGTTCTGCGGTGTCAGCCCAATCTCCTGCAGCAGCTCGGCACGGCCACCATGGGGCAGGAACTCTTGTGGAATTCCGAACTCGCGGACCGGAGTGTCCACGCCAGCCGAGCGCAGCTCTTGCGCCAACCGCGATCCGTAACCGCCGACCACGCCGTTGTCCTCGATGGTGATCACGAGATCATGATCGCGGGCAAGTGCAACGAGCGCCGGATTGACCGGCAGCGCCCACACCGGGTCAACCACCGTCACGCCAATCCCTTGATCCGATAGCCGCTCCCCGACCGCTACGGCTGTCCCGGCGAGCTGGCCCACAGCGACAACGAGCACTCGCGGCTGCTCGGTCCTGAGCAGGACGTCCATACCGTCGAACTGGTCGACAGCCGGGAGATCCGGAGGCACCAAGTCCTTGGGGAAGCGGAGCACGGTTGGAGCGTCGTCGATCGCCAACGATCGCGTGAACGCCTCCCGGAAGCGCGCGCCGTCACGCGGCGCCGCCAGCTGCAGGCCCGGCACCACCTGCAAGATCGACAAGTCCCACATACCGTGATGACTGGCACCATCCGGTCCGGTGATGCCCGCTCTGTCAAGCACGAATGTGACGCCACATCGGTGCAGGGCGACGTCCAGGAGGACCTGATCAAAGGCGCGGTTGAGGAAGGTGGAATACACCGCGACCACCGGATGCAACCCACCCAGAGCTAGACCAGCCGCGGAGGTAACAGCGTGCTGTTCGGCGATTCCGACGTCAAAGCAGCGATCGGGGAACGCCCGTGCAAACCGGTGCAACCCCGTCGGATACACCATCGCCGCTGTAATGGCAACGACTCGTTCGTCGGCGCTGCCCAGCCGCAGGAGTTCCTCGGAGAACAGCTCGGTCCAGGTCTGCCCCGTCGTGGCGCCGATGGCCTCGCCGGTAGTGGCGTTGATCTTCCCCACAGCGTGGAAGTGGTCCTCGACGTGGTCCTCAGCGGCCTTGAAACCATTGCCCTTGCGCGTGATGCAGTGCACCAGGACGGGACCGCGGAACTGCTTGGCCTGCGCTAGCGCGCGCTCGACTTCGCTGATGTCGTGACCATCGATTGGGCCGACGTACTTCAGGCCTAGGTCGGAGAACAGCCCCTGCGGCGCAAGAACGTCTTTCAGTCCGATCTTGATGCCATGCAAGATGTCGTATGCGGCGTTGCCGACCAGCGGCGCCCTGCTGACGTTACGTTTCACCAGCTCGAGGATCTGCTCGTAACGTGGGTTGGTCCGCAGCCCGGTCAAGTGTCGCGCCAGGCCCCCCACTGTCGGGGTGTAGGACCGGCCATTGTCGTTCACCACGATCACCAACGGCAGGTCCTCGGAGGCAGCGATATTGTTCAGTGCCTCCCAAGCCATCCCGCCGGTGAGAGAACCATCACCGACGAAAGCCACGACCGTACCGGGCTTGCGCTGCAGCCGAATGGCCTTGGCCAGCCCGTCGGCGTAGGAGAGCGCGGTCGAAGCGTGTGAGTTCGCTACCCAGTCGTGCTCCGATTCGGCCTGGCTGGGATAACCGGATAGTCCGTCCCGCTGCCGCAGACTGCGGAATTGATCTTGGCGACCTGTCAGGATCTTGTGCACATAGCTTTGGTGCCCAGTGTCGAAGATGATCGGATCTCGTGGCGAGTCGAAGACCCGATGCATTGCAAGCGTCAGCTCGATGACTCCGAGGTTAGGTCCGAGGTGGCCACCCGTCTGGCACACGTTCTCGATCAGGAACGATCGGATTTCTCCGCTCAGCTCTTCCAGCTGATCTGGCGTCAGTTTCCGCAGGTCTTGTGGACTACCGATTGCGCTCAACAGTCCGTGCGGGGCGGCTGACATGGGCTTGAGTTTACGTGTACAGGTGCCCCCGATCATCGAAGTGTGGCCTAACGCACGTGACCCACTCAGCCAGCTCACAGTTTGCGAACAAAGACTCGACCGCGCAGGGCCTCCTCCACCAGCGCGACAGCCCGGCGAGTGCGGGCAAGCCGAGCACCTTGCTCGAGCCAAGCCTCGGTTGCGGCCTCCACGACATCTGGCTCGACGTATCCATTCAAGCTGGTGCGAACCGCAGCCAAGCCGCGTTGTGAAGCTTCGTCGTAGGCGTTCACGAAGTGGGTGGCGAACTGCGCCAGCACGATCGGGTGGTTGCGCAGTACGCGGTAGGCGCGGAAGTCGGGCGGGCAGCAATCCAGCAGATAGGCGATCGCTGTAGCTTCCCAACCAGGTACTCCGGGCTGGCGTTTTCCATCGGAAAGACAATCGGGCTCAGTAGGTGCAGCCTGCGCCCTGGTCTGGGCTGGTTGCCCATCCTGGACGCCAGGATGCTGCGTATCTGGCTGATCAGCTCGGCGAGCTCTTCTCCACTGAGCCACAGTGGGATCTGGCGGTATCCGACCTTGTCCTCAGTCGGGTCGGCATCTGCATGGTCGAGGTAGCTGTTGAACTCCGCGACCAGAGCAGCCATGGCAGCAGCAAATCCATGGCGATGCTCATCAAGGCTCATCGATGCGGCCTCATCCGGGTCTATCACGGCGCGTGGCCGCTGCAGCCGGTAACGGCGCTCGACGGCACCATGCACTCGCTGTTCGCCGACGACTTCCAAGACTCCTGCCTCAGCCAGCAGGCTCACGTGTCGGTACACGGTGGCCTTCGAGACATCTGGCAATCGAGCCAGCAGATCGGAGGCGGTGCGCGTCAGAGAACCGGCTTGTCGAGGATGTCGGGCACGTCACCCTGCACTTCCGCCGTCCCGATGCCGTGCTCCAAGCAATCCAAGACATACTCCACAGACTCCACCGGTAGTGGGGC
>JAJTCL010000074.1 GCA_021323255.1 Propionibacteriaceae bacterium
AGCGTGCCGGCTCACCGTAGCGGCGGACGGCCGCAGGTGACGCGTGACCGTGACGAGTTACTCGCTGGGCCGCGGTACTCCGGAGTTGCGCGGCGGAGCACACACCACCCGGCTGGCCGAGAACGTCAAAGCGACGCTGGAGGAGACGGTAGTCAGGTGTTAGGAGACTCGCCGTCGGTTCCAGTCAACTGCCGCGTTGTGGAGGCAACCCGGCAAAGATCCTGATTCCGGCTGCGCCGACCTGCTAGTTGTGGGTTCGCGTGGCGTCGGCCGCCTTACCGGCCTGCTGGAGCCGTGAGTCAACATGTGGCACCGACCAGAGTGCGCGGCCGGCCCGCGCGGCTAGGCATCCCGTGTCGACCTGGGCCTGGTTCATCGGTCGATAGAGTTGGCGCCTGAGCCCACCACGGAGGGTCGCATGCTGTTGATGCTTGCCGTCTACGGCCTGGCGGCGGCGGCTGCTCCGTGGTTGGTCGGCCGGCTCGGCACCCGCGCGTTCGTCGTCTTGTCCGCGGTACCGGCGGCGGCTTTCGTAGCCACTCTCACCACCGGCCACGGCGCACGGGACGGTGCCCCCTACACGGAGAGCGTCAGGTGGATCCCCGGGCTGGACGTCGACCTCGCGTTCCAGCTGGACACCCTTTCGTGGGCGATGTCGCTGCTCGTCACCGGTGTCGGCGCGCTGGTGTTGTTTTATTGCTGGGGCTACTTCAGCGACGACGAGCCGGGGTTGGGCGGGTTCGCGGCCACGCTGACGGGATTCGCCGGAGCCATGAACGGGCTGGTGGTGGCCGACGACCTCATCCTGCTCTACGTGTTCTGGGAGCTCACCACCATCTTCTCCTACCTGCTGATCGGCCACCTCACGACCCGTCCGACCAGCCGGCGGGCCGCGATCGAAGCGCTGGTCGTCACTACCGCAGGAGGTCTCGCGATGCTGGTGGGCCTGGTCATCCTGGGTGCGCAGGCCGGGACGGACCGGATCTCCGAGATAGTCGCCGACCCGCCGTCGGGATCCCTGGTCAACGTCGCGGTTTATCTGCTGCTGGCCGGCGCCCTCACCAAATCCGCTCTGGTCCCGTTTCACTTCTGGCTGCCTGCCGCGATGGCGGCACCGACGCCGGTCAGCGCGTACCTGCACGCCGCGGCGATGGTCAAGGCCGGCGTGTACCTGGTGGCCCTGCTGGCGCCCGGGTTTGCCGGCACCCCCGGTTGGCGTCCGCTGCTGGTGACCGCCGGCCTGCTCACTATGTGGGTGGGTGCGTGGCGAGCGCTGCGACAGCACGACCTGAAGTTGCTGCTGGCCTATGGCACTGTCAGCCAGCTTGGGTTCCTCACGTTGCTGCTGTCGATCGGCACCCGGGAAGCGGCGTTGGCTGGGCTGGCCATGCTGCTGGCACATGGGCTCTTCAAGGCGGCCTTGTTCCTTACGGTAGGGGTGATCGACCACTGCACCGGCACCCGCGACATACGCAAGCTGAGCGGCCTCGGCCGTGCCCGACCTGTGCTCGCCGTCGGCGGCACGCTGGCGGCGTTGTCCATGGCCGGCGTCCCGCCGCTCGCTGGCTTTGTGGCCAAGGAGGCCGGCTTCACCGCGCTGCTGGAGTTGGGTTCGACCACCGGCGTGCTGGTGCTGGCCGGTGTCGTGGTCGGCTCTGCGCTGACCGCGGCGTACAGCGCTCGGTTCGTGTGGGGGGCGTTCGCCCGCAAAGCCGGGGTGCCCGAGGCGGAGGCCCGGGGGGAGCGGGCAAGCTTCCTGCTTCCTTCCTCGTTGTTGGCCCTGGCTGGTCTGGTGACCGGGCTGGCGGCTGGGTTGGTCGACCCCTGGCTCATGCCGTACGCCGACACGCTTCCGCCGACAGCCCAGCCGTATCACTTGGCGCTGTGGCACGGCCTCCAGCCGGCGCTGTGGCTGTCGGCTCTCGCACTGGCGGTGGGCGCGACCCTGTTCCTCGTGCGCGACCGCTTCGAGCGGCTGCAGGCAAGGCTTCCGGTCTTTGCCGATGCGGGGCACGGCTACCGCGGACTGATGAGGGGTCTCGACACGCTCGCCTTGGCAATGACCGGCCGGACCCAGGTCGGCTCGCTGCCGGTCTACCTGGCGGTCATCCTCTGCGTCCTGGTGGCCGGGCTGGGTACAACGCTGGCGCTCAACGAGTTCTGGCCGAAGGTGCGACTGTGGGACCAGCCGGCTCAGGCGATCCCGGTGATTCTCATCGCCATTGCCGCGATCGCTGCAACCCGTGCAACCAAGCGGTTCGCAGCGGTGGTCATCGTCGGGGTAGTCGGATACTCGATCGGGCTGATCTTCGCCATGCAGGGCGCTCCTGACCTGGCCTTAACCCAGATGCTGGTGGAGTCGATCACGCTGGTGGTCTTTGTCCTGGTGCTCCGCCGGCTGCCCGCCCGGATGGGCGCGCTGCATGGGTCCACTCATCGCCGCGCACGCGCGGTACTTGCGGTCCTCGTGGGCGTGGTGATGATGGGCGTGGCCGCTGCGGTGGTGGGTGTGCGTGCGGCGGCTCCGGTATCGGCCGGCTGGGCAGATCTGGCCTACTCGTTCGGCGGTGGCAAAAACATCGTCAACGTGGCTCTTGTCGATATCCGCGCCTGGGACACCATGGGCGAAATCGCGGTACTCATTGCGGCGGCTACCGGTGTGGCCAGCCTGATCTTCATCCGTCGCCGCACCGGCGCGCCACCCCGGATACCAGTCGACGTCTACGCGGCCGACCCGGATGCTCGCGACGACGACCCAAGCAACGACGACCGGCCACTCGGCCCACGGGCCTGGCTCCTGGCAGGGCGCACACTCCCGCCGGAGAACCGGTCGATCATCCTCGAGGTCACCGTGCGGCTGCTGTTCCATACCGCCATCATCGTGTCGCTGTATCTGCTCTTTGCCGGGCACAACCGTCCCGGCGGTGGCTTCGCCGGAGGGCTGGTGGTCGGACTCGCGCTCATTGGCCGCTACCTGGCTGGCGGACGCTACGAACTCGGCGAAGCGCTGCCGGTCGATGCCGGCGTGGTACTCGGTCTCGGCCTCATGATCGCGGTCGGAACCGGTGTGGCTGGGCTCGTCCTCGGGGGGGAGGTGCTGCAGAGCGTGATCTGGCAGTGGAGCCTCCCAGTGTTCGGTGAAGTGAAGCTCGTCACGTCGCTGTTCTTCGACATCGGCGTCTATCTCGTGGTGGTCGGCTTACTGCTGGATGTGCTCCGCAGTCTTGGCGCCGAAGTCGACCGCCAGGGGGTCGACCGCCAGGGGATCGAGGCGGACCAACAGTGAGCGTCAACGTCTTCCTCATTGTGGCTGTCGGGGTTCTGTTCGGCACCGGTGTCTACCTGCTCATGGAGCGCAGCCTGACCAGGGTTCTGCTCGGCTTCGTGCTGGTAGGTAATGGCGTCAACCTGCTGATCCTCCACATGGGTGGCCCGGCCGGCGAGGCACCGATCATCGCGGAGGGAGTTGCCGCCTCAGAGATGAACGACCCGCTTCCGCAAGCTCTCATCCTGACCGCGATCGTGATCACTTTCGGCGTCACCGCCTTCATCCTCGCGATGATCTACCGCTCATGGCGGCTTGCACATGGCGATCTCGTCGTGGACGACGTCGACGACCGGCGGGTGGCCAGCGGTGCCGGATCACCCGAAGAGGCCGACGAGGAGATGGAGGCCCAACCAGCCGACACCGAGTTCGAGGGCTTGAGATGACGCCGGCCGATGCAGTCGCGATTCTTGGACCGCTGCCAGTCGTGCTGCCGCTGCTCGGCGCGGGGTTGACGCTAACCATGACGGGCCGTGCAGCGGCGCAACGCCTCGTCAGCATCACTGTTCTCACCGTCGTCCTAGCGGTAGCTGTCGTCCTGCTGCTCCTGGTCGATCAGACCGGTGCTCAATCGGTGGTGATCGGCGGCTGGCGGCCGCCGTTGGGCATTGTTTTAGTGGTCGACCGGCTCTCGGCGCTGCTGCTGGTCACCTCGGCCACCGTTGCACTGGGGGTTCTGGTCTACGCCGTCGGTCAGGGTATGACTGACGGTGAGGACAGCGAGACACCGGTGTCGATCTTCCACCCGACGTACCTGATCCTCATCGCCGGTGTGGCGAACGCCTTCCTGACCGGTGACTTGTTCAACCTCTATGTCGGCTTCGAGATCCTCCTCACCGCCAGCTACGTCCTGCTCACCCTCGGCGGCACCGAGGCCCGCCTCCGGGCCGGCGTCACATATGTGATTGTCAGCCTGGTGTCGTCGGTGCTCTTCCTCAGCGCGATTGGCCTCGTGTACGGCGCGACCGGCACGGTCAACCTCGCCCAGCTGGCGGAAAGGCTGGACACGCTGCCCGCTGACACCCGGCTTGTGTTGCACGTCGCCCTGCTGCTGGGCTTTGGCATCAAGGCTGCCGTAGTCCCGCTGGCGTTCTGGCTGCCGGACAGCTACCCGACCGCACCGGCACCGGTGACGGCGGTCTTTGCGGGCTTGCTCACCAAGATCGGTGTTTACGCAATTATCCGGACCGAGACGCTGCTCTTTCCGGGCGAGGAACTCACCAACGTGCTCCTAGTCGCCGCCCTGCTGACCCTCACCGTCGCAATTCTTGGCGCGATAGTGCAGAGCGACCTGAAACGGGTGCTGTCGTACACCCTGGTCAGCCACATCGGCTACATGATGTTCGGTATCGCACTCGGCTCTGTCGCAGGCCTGGCCGCCGCCATCTTCTACGCCGTGCACCACATCACCATCCAGACCACGCTCTTCCTGGCCTCGGGTCTCGTGGAGCGCCGTGGCGGTTCAACCTCGAGTCGCCGGTTGGGGGGCCTGGCGCACCTGGCCCCCCTGCTCGGCGTGCTCTACTTCGTCCCGGCGATGAACCTGGCGGGTATCCCGCCGCTATCGGGCTTCGTGGGCAAGCTCGGCCTCTTCCGTGCCGGCGTTGCAGAGGGTGGCTGGCTGGTCTACACCGTGGTCGCAGCTGGCGCACTGACGTCATTACTCACGTTGTACGCCGTGGCGCGGATATGGAATGTCGCATTCTGGCGCTCGCCGCTGGAGGCTGAAAATCCGGAGCCGGTCCTCCTGGACCCGTCCCCGAAAGGCGTGATGCCCCCGACGATGGTGGCAGCTACCGCCGCCATGGTCACCGTCGGCGTACTGCTCGCGGTGGCTGCCGGGCCGCTGTGGTCGCTGTGCACGCGTGCGACTGAAGACCTCGTAGACCGAAACGCATACATAAGGACGGTGCTGCAGTGAGCGCTCGACCTCCTCGTCCCCATGTCGCCCTTCGCCACCAGGCGCCGCTGCTGGTCTGGCTGGTCCTCGTCTGGGTTTTCCTCTGGGAAACCCTCTCCTTGGGCAACATCATTGCCGGCTCTGTACTGGCGTTGGTGGTGACCAGAGTGTTCTACCTTCCGCCGGTCGAGCTGTCCGGAAGGTTCAACATCTACTGGGCGGGCGTCTTTCTCGTGCACTTCGTGACGGACCTCTTCCGGTCCAGCTGGCAGGTCGCTAAGCAGGCCTTCACACCCGGGGTCCCGCGAAACGCCGTGATCGCGCTCGACCTCAGGACGAGCTCTGATCTGATCATGACTATGACGGGTCACGCACTGACCTTGATTCCTGGCAGCCTGATCGTTGAGGTCGACCGGGCCAACACCACCCTCTACGTGCACGTCCTCGACGTCGACTCCGACGAGGATCTTGAGTCAGCCCGCCACCGCATCTATCAAGACGAGGAGCGCCTGATCAGGACCATAGGTACGCGTGAAGAGGGCGCGCGGCTGGACGCCCGGAAGGAGCCAAGATGATGAACCTCGTCTTCGCCGTCGTTATCGTGCTGCTCGGGGCGTCGGCCCTAATGGCGGTGTTCCGTGTCGTGACGGGTCCGACCATCTTGGACCGCATGGTCGCTTCGGAGGTCTTCCTCGTCACGGTGATGTGCGGCCTGCTTGTCGAGATGGCCTACGAACGAGACACGTACGCATTGTCGCTTGTGCTCTGCCTCGCGCTGCTTGGCTTCGTGGGCTCGGTGAGCGTGGCCCGCTTCGTGTCGCGGAGGCCGGAGTGATGACCGGACGTGACGTACTCGACGCGCTGGCCGCGATCTGCCTGCTGCTCGGCGCAGTGCTAGCCGTGTCCGGCGCGCTCGGAATTGTGCGGTTCCCAGATGTGCTTTCCAAGCTGCATGCCGCAACAAAGCCTCAGGTGCTCGGGCTGATGCTGATGCTTGCGGCAGTCGGTCTGCGAATTCCCTCGTGGGGCACGATCAGCACCCTGGTACTGATCGCCGCTTTCCAGGTGCTTACCCTCCCGGTCGCCGCGCACATGATCGGCCGCGCGGCCTACCGCACCAGGCAACTGAAGCCGGAGCGCCTGTACCGCGATGAGCTCGCCGAAGTAGTCGAGAGAGCAAGCGATGATCAGGCTTCCTAGATACCGCGAGCACGGGTTAGATCACCTGCGCCCCTCAGACGACTGCCACCGGGCACTGGGCGCCGTGGACGACAGCGAATGCTGTCGAGCCGGAAATCATCATTCGAGGGTGGCCTCTGCCACTTGACCCGACAACCATGAGACCGGCGTCGGTCGAAGCGTCTATCAGAGTCAGTTCCGGCGCTCCATCCTCTAGGCGGGTCGTGACGGCCAGTCGCGGATGCGTTTCTTGCAACGACGCACAAGTGCGCTCCAGGATGTCCGCAGCCGTGCGTCGTAGCGCTTCTTGGCTGACAACCGGCACCGAGAGTTCGCCGGTGCAGCAGATCACCTCCATTGATGCAGAGCGGCTCGCTGCGAAATCGGCGGCGAATGCGACAGCAGACGCTGCTCGTTCCGACCCGTCCGCCCCAGCGACGACACGCTTCCGGGGGCCGGCCGCCGTGGCCGCGCAACCCTCTTTCACTACGACCACTGGGCACTGTGCGGTGCTGGCCACAGCGAAAGAGATCGAACCCAGGAGGGTGGCAAGAACCGAACCTCGGCCCCGTGAGCCCACCACCAGCAGAGACGCCTCTGCGGATTCTTCAACCAGCGCCTCAGTCGGACTGGTTACGACTGTCCGCCCGATCGCTATCAGGTCCGGGTATGCGGCCCTTACCTGAGCGACTCCGATATCGGTGACCTCTGTTGCCGCGTCCAGCGCACCGGGTTCGAGTTCGAAAAGTCCGGGCCCTGGGGGGAGCGTCATCCCGGGATAGTTGGCCGCGAAGAGAACGATCAACGCAGCGGCGCGGTGGAGCGCCTCTTCGGCCGCCCAGTCAAGCGCCTCGCTGGCATGCTTCTTGCCGTTGTATCCGACGACGACGGGCATCTGGCACATCGTACCGGCTGACGGCAGCGTTAGGCAGCGGCTCGGCACGGCTCCGCAGGTTAGGGGTTCAAGATCGCGAGAGCACGCCCGCTTCCACGAGCATGTGAGAAGCGGCGAAGTCAGAGCCGCCTTCGCGGAGCGGTCTGCACACGGCGGCTCAAGGTGGTGCCCAGCAGCACCATCGCGAGGCCCAAGCACAGATGCAGGATGTCGTCCGCGGGGTTAACCGGGACAAAGTTGGCCTCCGAGCCCTGCGATCATGCCGAACACGAACAGCACCAGGTAGACGCGACCACGAGCAGGAGATGACGGCGAGCCCCGCTCAAGTTCGCGCCAGCCACATACCAGCCACACCGAAGGTGCACTACGTTGAGCAGTATCGACACTTGAAAACGCCGAACAGGAATGCACCGAAGCGGTCACCAACAAGGTCATCAAGCGGGGGTCCGTGGTGACGCCTGGGATGAATCCCAACACCCCGAGCGGGCTGTCATTCAGGCCCGAACGTGATTGACGCATAAACGATCGGGCCGCCTCAGGCCCCACACTTTCGGACTCGCGATCGCTAAGTGATCGAAGATGATCGGTATTCATCCTGGGTCTCCCCAGGCCCGACGCCAGACGCGGCGTCCGGCCAGAGCGCTCCAAGATTGCCCGCAGAGAAACGGCAAGGTCAAAGGCTCTGACTGGCCCCTTGCGCCCGCCTGGGACCGGCCGGTGGAATTGGCACCGAGTAGGCGGCGACCCGCAAGGTGGATGGATTGCTCGGTAAACAACGAGTTGTATCCCTGTGCGCGCCCCGACCGCGACCGTTCCGCCATTGGTCATTCAGGCATTAACGACCGCCCGCGGCCGCTTCGCGACTTAGGGCCTTTGACGGACAGGTCTGACCGGAGGTCCATCCTGAGTTGGCGGCGAATTGCACTGCAGACGCGCTATCTGCCCGAGCGAGCAACAGAGGGAGAGTGAAAGCGCAGATGGATCGACGGTCAACGGAGGCCGAAGTTGTCGAGACGACCACCGCGTCGTGCGGGCGCCAGCGCTCGGGCAGCAATGCTGATTCGAAGGACCGTTGTGCCTCCCAGTACCACTCGAGAAGGAAGATGATCATGACGCTGCAGGCCGGTGACAAGCTGATGTCACTCACCGATGTCTCGGAAATGCTAGGCATCCCGGTCCACACTCTGTATCGCTGGCGGTACATGGGCGACGGTCCGGTCGGCTATCGAGTGGGCCGGCACGTGCGATACCGCCGGGAAGCCGTCGAGGCCTGGCTGGAGCAGCGGGCCGACCAGCGCTAGAGAGCCCAGCGCAAGAATCAGTCTCTGGCGGTCCGGGAGACAGTGGACCGAGAGCCGAGCCAATTAGGGCGGGAAGAGGCCTCCGAGCACCTCGGCCGCCCCGGTCGCGCGCTTCTTGCGGCCCATGCAGATGTCGGCGGTCAGCGAGCGTTTCGCGTGCCCAAGCTGCTCCGCAGCCGAACGTGCGTACAGGCCGTTTGAGACATACCCGCGCCAAACCTTCTTTCATGGGGGCAGTCACGCCTGAAGTCAGCCGAAACGCGGCGCCAGCCGCCAGCGTGTCAAGCTCTGTCGACTATGCCGGACAACAGCGCCTGGTCTGTCCGGAAGTAGTTCGAGGTCGAGCCCTTCGGGAGACCGGCCCGCTCGTCGACGCGGGTATGCGCGAGCGCCCGAAGCCCCTGTGTGCCCACAAGGTCGATTGCCGCATCGATTGCAAGTCTTCGTCGAGGTCACGACGTAGGACTTCGTCGCGCCAGATATGCGCCAGATCGGATGCCAAATAACGCTCACCACTGCCTACCGACGACCACCGCCGAACCGGGTGGCGCGCCTTGTCAGAGCCGGATTCAGCGGGGAAGCGGGCCGCCCGATCTACGTCTTAGGAAACCTTTGCTCTATCCCCTGAGCTATGGGGGCTGACTTTGGGAAGACACTGCAGTCATCTTCCCTCGTGCCATGAGCTTGCCATGGTCGCATGGCTGGCCGAGCTGATCAGCAGGTGAGCGACGCCAGTTTGCCACGTAGCCGACCGTTTGCCTTGGCTACCTTATGTCCCTGGAGTGGATCGAGAGGACGAGTAGTTGGCGGATGACCGCAGGTCACTCGCACGACGCTTCGACCATGTCGGCATCACCGTCGCGGACTTCGACACGGTGACGGCGTTCTTCATCGGGCTCGGTCTCGAGGTCGAGGGCCGGACGTTCGTGGAGGGCGAGTTCATAGACCCTGTCATCGGCATCCCTGACTCCCGCACCGAGATTGTCATGTTGCGGCCGCCCGACGGAGGTACCCGGCTGGAGCTGTCAAGGTTCGTTCGGCCCGACCACGAGCCCGGGTCACCGGCCGCGAACGGCCAACGAGCTGGGGCTGCGCAACCTGGCCTTCGAAGGCGACGACCTCCAGGCCGCCGTCGACCGGCTGGCCGCGGAAGGCTACGGACTCATCGGTGGCATCGGCCAGTACGAGCACATCTGGCGCATGGCGTACGTGCGCGGACGGAGGGGATCATCGTGTCGCTGGCCGAGCGCAAAGGCTGACGCCCCCGTCGATGCTTGATCAGCCGGACGTCAGGCGCCAGGCTGCTCCTGCTCCCCATGGTGATCCGCCCGGCTCGGGGTGATCCGCCCGGCTCGGCTTAGGCTACTGCCGCTTTCTCGGTTTGTTGTGGCTCATCGGTACGGTGTTTTGGTGGTTGCCCCTGGTTCGGTCATCACTTCGATTGCGGGTGGCGGGCATCCTTTACGCCCTGAGCGCTCCACTGTTCATCTGGCGTGGTCAGGTGGACCTGATTCGGCAACAAGCACTCGCCGGTTTGCTCCTCACTTTTGCCGCGATGATCATCGCCGTTCGCCCTCCAAGCGAAGCCTCATGACTGGTGACATGGCCTCACAGCGGGACCTGTCGGGACGTCGGCGGTTTGGGTCCGGCGCGGTGTCGTTCGTCGGCCGACATCCGGTGGGCTCCTACCTGGTGCTAGCGTTCGTGATCTTTTGGGCCAGCTGGATGCCTGTGCTGTTCTTCGGCGCGCCGCCGCGCCCGTTCAGCGCCACCGGGGCGATCTTGGGCTTGGCGTTGCCGGCGGTCCTCGTGACAGCGGCCACAGACGGCCGAGCCGGGGTTCGTGATCTGCTGCATCGCGTGTTGCGGTGGCGAGTCGGCATCGGCTGGTACCTGCTCGCGATGCTCGCCGTTCCGGTCGGGGCGCTGCTCCTTGCTCCCTTGTTTCTTGGCTCAGCTGCACTCGAAGGATTGCCCCAGAACTGGCCTCTGCTGTTCACCGAGTTCGTCCCGCAGCTGTTGCTGGCGCTCGTGACTGTGCAGGTCTTCGAGGAGCTAGGTTGGGCGGGGTTTGTGCAGCACAGACTGCAAACCCGGCACGGGGCGCTGAAGGCGTCTCTTTTGGTTGCGCTGGCGTTCGCGGGGCTGCACCTGCCCACCTACCTGAGTGCTCCGATCTCCGGAGAGAGCGTCATCCGTGATCTGTCGGTAATGGTGATCGTGATTCCGTTCGCAATCTTTTTCCGGATCCTGATCACCTTCGCCTACAACCGCACGCGATTCAGCGTCCTCATCGCCGCAATCAGCCACGCCTCCTTCAACGAAGCGTCTGAAATCATCTCCCCAAACGTGCCAGGGCCCTTGGGGCAAGTTCTGGCGTTCGCCTCAGTCGGACTATTGGCACTACTCGCCGTGGTGATCAGCAAAGGGACCTTGGCTTACAACCGTGATCAAGGCTCGGTTGCGCACCAGGTCAGTGCCTGACGTGCCAGCTACTCCGTGGCCCCTCAGACTTGGAGCTCACAGAGCTAACGTGCGACTTCGGCTGACCGGTGGACGGTGGTTACCGGACTGCCATCTGCGACGCACTCATGCGTCATAACGCGGCGCGGGATCCCATATCTTGACCAGCCATCAGCACGTTGCGACGCCACTTGCCTTCGGAGGAGCCGTCGCGGTCGCCAGGATGATCATCGATCACTAACGGCGCTCACCAAGTTGGCTCGGGTCGAGTCCTCTGGATTGTTGGCGGCGTCCGTGCCGATCACTTCGTTAGGCCTGGTTGTGGTTGCCGGCGACGATGGCGCTGACCCGCGTTGGTTCCGGCAGCAACCCACCGGATCCGTTCTGCTCGGCGAGGTTGTCGCGGGCTCGTTGGTGGGCGGCTGATGCGGTGTGAGGCCGGTGCCGTGTCCATGTCTGGCGGCCAACGGTAAGAAGCAGTGGTCATGGAGACAGGGATCAACATGGCGGCTCTGTTGATACGCGTGTAACCCACCACTCGTTCATTCATCCTCCTGCGATGACCCACCCGGCTACAGACGCCAATCGCGCGACCTGGGTCGGGTGGCTTTATGGTGGCGGCCAGTCTGTGAATCACTTTGGGCGAATGTGGTTGTCTCCGGCGTAGTGGTCGAAGCGGAGCAGTTCAGTGGTGCCGGCACGGTGCTCTCGGTGTGCAACGGCGCAGAGGTTCTCGGAGAAGCAGGTCTTCTTGACGGCCGTCGAGTCACCGCGAACTGGGCTGGCATCGACGCGTTCAGCAAGCGCTATCCCAATGCTCAGTGGATGCGATGGCTGCGGTATGTCGAGGACGGCAACCTGATCAGCACCGCTGGGGTCACCTCCGGTGTCAACGGCGCGCTGCGAGTGGTGTCAAAACACCTGGGGGAGGATGCTGGCAGGGATCTGGCCCTTCGGATCGGCTACCCAGACCAGCGCTTGGATACCTCACCGGAGATCGCGGCCCAGCGGCTCACCATCAATGATGCAGCCCTCTACGCCTTGATGGTGGGCTTCGGCTGGGGCAAGAACTCCATTGGGGTAGCCCTCAGCGATGGGTCGGTGAGATCGAGCTGGCCTCCGTCTTCGATGTCTACCCTGGGCAGGTCTTTGCGGCGGATGTCACCACACTTTCCGCCGCTGGTCCCAAGGCGGCGGTCACCTCCCGCCACAGGTTGACCTTCATACCCCGGCACGGCCTGGACGACGCCCCAGCCCCGATCGGGTGATCGTTCCGGGACTCGACGTTGGGTCTGAAACCAGCAGCGCACTCCACGAGTGGGCGGGTGATCGCGGTCTCAAGCCGCACTACATCCATGCCGACACCGCGGGACGGTTCCCGTTCGACGCCACCTTGTCTGACCTGGTGCACGGCTCCTGAGAGGGAGGGGATGAATCGCAGGGAGTGATCATCGGGAACGATTTCGATGGGTCAGTCGCGGATGGTGATATCGGCTGAGGTGACCACCGCCGATGGGCCGACGCCCTCGACGGTGAGGATGGTTTTCCAGGTGCCGGGGAAGGGGAAGCGGTAGTCCGCGACCCAGGCG
>JAJTCL010000075.1 GCA_021323255.1 Propionibacteriaceae bacterium
GACGGTGATCGGGCCGTCGTGGAGCTGGCAGCCGTTGTGGGATTGAGCATGTTGCCTGGCGGTCGGCTCGAGCCACTCCGATCTTCCACGTACGGCCTCGGGTTGGTCCTCGCCGATGCCATCCGGCGAGGGGCTACCACGATCGTGCTGGGCCTGGGCGGCAGCGCGTCAAGCGATGGCGGTGCCGGGATGGTGCAAGCGCTCGGCGCGCGGCTGCAGGACGCCAACGGCCGTGAGTTGCCGCCTGAAGGAGGGGCGCTTGCCGAGCTCGCTCACCTCGATGTTGCGCCGCTGCACGCCGCGCTCGACAGCGTCACGATCATTGTCGCCAGCGATGTGGACAACCCGCTGCTCGGCCCGCGTGGCGCCGCCGCTGTGTTCGGGCCGCAAAAAGGCGCAGGGCCGCGACAGGTCGAGACCCTCGAGCATGCCTTGCGGCACTGGTCTCAGCTGGTCGGTGCCGCCATCGGACGCTACGACGCCGAACGCCCTGGAGCCGGTGCCGCGGGTGGCACCGGCTTCGCTGCGTTGGCTCTGCTCGACGCAGAGATCAAGCCGGGCATTGAGTTGATCTTGGACTTGATCGACTTCGACCGCAGGATCGCCGGCGCCGATCTGGTGGTTACCGGTGAGGGATCGCTGGATGAGCAGTCGCTGGCAGGCAAGGCGCCTGTAGGGGTGGCGCGGGCGGCAGCGAGAGCGGGCATACCGGTGATCGCAGTCGCCGGCCGGCTGCAGCTCAGCCCGGTGCGGCTCCGCGAGGCCGGAATCTCGGCTGCGTATCCGCTGTCGGCCCTCGAGCCAGATCCTGCCCGCAGCATCGCAAACGCAAAAGCTCTGCTGCGTAGCCTAGGTGGACAGATCGCACTGGACTGGCTCTCGTAGTCGGTCAGCCTCCCCCCGAAGAAAGTGGTCGCCAACAACACGTCTCAGAGCCGATTTCTTGTTGTACGCGACCACTTTCCGGCCCGCAGGAGCGGTCTCGATCAGGGGCGCTGGTCGAGGTGGGCGAACGCGTTCAGCATCAGTGTCTCGGCCAGGCACGCAGCAGCGAAGTCCGCCAGATGAAGTGACTCATTGGCACCGTGAGCCCGAGAGTCAGGATCGCCGACCGCAGTGATCAAGATCGTTGCCTCGGGGAATGCCTTGCCGAAGTCGGCAACCATCGGAATTGACCCGCCTTGCCCGATCAGGACGGGCTCGCGACCCCAAGCCTCAGTGAAGGCAGCACGAGCGGCATCGGCGTACGGGCCGGCGAAGTCAATCAACGACCCCGCGGCGGTCTCGCCCTCCGTTACCGTGACTTGCGCGCCCCAGGGAGCATGATCATTCAGGTGCGTGATCACAGCAGCCAACGCCCTCGCCGCATCCTCGCCCGGCGCGATCCGAGCGCTGATCTTGGCTCGCGCCACCGGGATCAAGGTGTTGGACGCCTTGTCAAGAGGCGTGGCATCGAGAGCGATCACCGAGACTGCGGGCTTGCACCACATTCGCTCGACGAAGGATCCGCTGCCGATCCAGTCGACGCCGTCGAAGAGTCCTGATTCCTCCCGGAGTCGCTCGGGCGGATACTCCATAGCTGGCGCCGGAGCAGTCGCCAGGCCGGCGATCGCCACATTTCCCTGATCGTCATGCAGGGTCGCCAGCAGGCGGCACAGCGCGGTCAGTGCATCCGGAACCACCCCGCCGTATTCCCCCGAATGCACCCCATGGTCCAGGGTGCGAACCTCAACCGTGCAGCTGGCCAGTCCGCGAAGCGAGGTGGTGAAGGCCGGTTGCCCGACCGCCCAATTGTCGGAGTCCGCGATCACGAAGACGTCCGCGGCGAGATCCTCGCGGTTCTCTTCCAGCAGCTGGGCCAGATCCGTCGAGCCGACCTCCTCTTCACCCTCGATGAACAGGGTCACGCCGACAGGTGGCTTGCCTCCGAAGGCACGCAGCGCCGCGAGATGAACGGCGAAGCCACCCTTGTCGTCGCTCACCCCACGGCCGTACAGCCGGCCATTGACCTCGGTGGCCATGAACGGTGGCGTCGCCCAACCGACCGGATCACCCTCGGGTTGCACGTCGTGGTGCGCGTACAGACACACGGTTGGCATGCCCGCCGGTGCCGGAAACCGCGCGATGACTGCGGGCGCGCCCCCATTCGCCCGTACTACCCGGGCATCAGGGCATCCGGCGTCCACCAGCAACCCGACGATGGCCAGCGCACTGCGTTCGACCTCGCTGGCCCGCGCCCGGTCCGCGCTGACCGACTCAATGGCGACAAGGTCCCCCAGATCGGAAAGTACGCGCGGAAGCAGGTCGCGAACGACATCATGCAAGGACATGTGGGGAGCCTATGACGTCGACCTTCTCGATCGGTGATCCCGCTCGATGCTGTGAACGAGCCGGGTCAGGTCCTCTTGGCGAGGATGTCGAGGTAGTGCTGGTTGTACATCAGGCCGAGCACGTTGCCGAATGGATCGACGACGGATGCGGTGATGAAGCCGTCGCCCTGCTTGGTGATCGGTGCATGCTCCGTGGCGCCCAGTGCCAGCACCCGCTGCAAGGCTGCCTCGATGTCATCGACGTGCCAGTAGACGACCGCGCCGGACGGCGATCCACCGGTCGGGTGGGGCGCGAACGTGCTGGAAAGGATGCCGAACTCGTGCTCGTAGTCACCGATGCGGAACTCCAGATAACCCGGGCCTTTGCCGTAGTCCGCGCTGTCGTAGTAGGGCGGTACGCCGAACAGCTCGCTGTACCACTTCGCGGCCGCCGCGTGGTCTTCGGCGAAGAAGTTGACGGTGCACAGTCCTCGCAACATGTCTCTGGTGCCTCCTTGGTCTCGTTTCTGCTTCTGTGACCATCATTGCGCTTAAAGTGCTCATGAACTGGACACTTTGTTTGGCAAACTCGACGTCATGCGAGCCGACCGCCTTGTCGCCACTTTCCTGCTGATGCAATCCCGCGGGCGAGTGACGGCAGCCGAGCTGGCCGCTGACCTGGGGATGTCGGTGGCCACTGCCCGTCGCGACCTCGATGCCCTGTCGGCCGCCGGGGTTCCGGTCTATCCGCAGCCGGGTCGCGGGGGCGGCTGGCAGCTCGTGGGCGGCGCCCGCACCGACCTCAGTGGGCTTACCGCCACGGAGGCGCAGGCATTGTTCCTGCTGGCCGGCCCGGCGGCGTCGAGTGCCCCCGAGGTCAAGTCAGCGCTGCGCAAGCTGGTCCGGGCCCTGCCCAGCACCTTCCGGGCCGACGCCGAGGCAGCGGCGGACGCGGTGTTGATCGACTCGGCCGCCTGGGGTGAAAATGACAACGAGGCACCTGCAGTGGTCCGCGAACTGCAGGCCGCTGTGGTGCGGCGGCGCAAGGTGCGGCTCGGCTACAGGGGTCGTGCCGGGCCCGCGTCGCAGCGACTCATCGACCCGTGGGGTCTGGTCGACAAGGACGACGTCTGGTACCTGATCGCTGGCACACCAAAGGGCCGGCGGACATTCCGCGTCGACCGCATCGTCGAGGCCGTGCTGACTGACCAGCCGGCTGAGCGACCCCGCGACTTCCAACTTGGCCAAGCGTGGCAGGAGGTCGTCGCCGAGATGGAGCGGCGGCGTTCCCTCATCCAGGCGACCGTGCTCATCGATGGCCGGTTCGTGCACGTATTGCAGTCACACTACGGACGCCATTGCGAGGTGCTGGATGCATTGCACGACGGGCGAGTACGGGTCCGGGTCGCCTCACATATGGCCCGCTCGATCGCCGAGCAGCTGGCCGGCTGGGGCGATGCCGTAGAGGTGCTCGAACCCGATGAGGTCCGCGGGGAGTTGGCCCGCATCGGCGCCGAGCTCGTGCGCAGTTATGCCCGCTGAGCAGATCCTCCGCCGATCCGTCAATGGGTCGCCATGACGGCCGGGATGGTGTCCTGCCACGCCTCCCGGATGCGGGTCAGGGGCAGCATGAACTGACCGACCACCTCGAGGCTGGCATCCTCCTGGGCCGTGACCACCCCGAGCTTGGTCAGCATCACCCCATTGATTCGACACAGCGAAGCGAGATCGCGGTCGGCACCCTCCTTGACCGAGACAAGGGCTCGCCCGGTGGTTTCGGAGAAGAGCCAGACGAACGGATCAGCCTCTGAGGGCAACTCGATACGCGCGCCGAAGCCGTAGCGTAGGGCGGACTCGACCAACGCTTGCGCCAGCCCACCATCGGCCAGGTCATGAGCGCTGCCGAGCAGGCCGCGGCGGCTCGCCCTGATCAGTACCTCTGCCAGTGCCTTCTCCTGAGCAAAATCAACCTCTGGCGGCCGACCACCAAGATGATCATGAATGACCTGTGCCCAGGCGGAACCGGCCAATTCGTCACGGGTCTCACCGAGCAGGTAGATGGGGTGCTCAGCCGCGCTGAAGCCTCCGGAGGTCCGTCGCGTCACATCGTCGATCACTCCGAGCACTCCGACCACTGGCGTTGGCAAGATCGGCGTGCTGCCTGTCTGGTTGTAGAAACTCACGTTCCCACCGGTCACCGGCGTACCCAGCGCCCGGCAGCCATCGGCGAGCCCTCGTACGGCTTCGCTGAACTGCCACATGATCGCCGGATCCTCTGGCGAGCCGAAGTTGAGGCAGTCAGTGATCGCCAGCGGCTCTGCCCCGGAACTCGCGACGTTGCGGTACGCCTCTGCTAGCGCCAGCTGTGCGCCCGCGTAGGGATCCAGCAGTGCAAAGCGGGAGTTGCAGTCGGTGGCGAGAGCGACTCCGAGGCCGGAGTACTCATCAATTCGTAGTACGCCTGCATCGTCAGGTTGTGCGAGCACGGAGTTGCCGCGGACGTATCGGTCGTATTGATCGGTGACCCAGGACTTGTCACAGAGGTTAGGCGAGCCGATCAGGCGGAGCAGGGTGTCGGCAAGCTCTTCGCCGCCGGCTGGTCGCGGAAGCTGATCAATCCCGTTGGCCTGGACCTGATCCTGCCACTCCGGCCGCCCGTAGGGCCGCTGGTAAACCGGACCCTCGTGAGCGACCGTACGCGGCGGTACGTCGACAACTGTCTCACCATGCCAGTCGATCACCAGCCGGTCTCCCGCGGTCACCTCGCCGATCACAGTCGCCAGCACATCCCACTTGCGGCAGATCGCCAGGAAATCCTCGACATGCTCGGGCTCGACGATCGCCATCATGCGTTCCTGCGACTCGCTCATCAAGATCTCTTCTGGGCTGAGCGTTGTGTTACGCAGCGGCACCAGATCAAGATCAATGTGCATGCCGCCGTCACCGGCGCTGGCCAGCTCTGAGGTGGCGCAGGAGAGTCCAGCGCCGCCGAGATCTTGGATGCCGGTGATCAGCCCGGCCGCGAAGATCTCCAGCGTGCACTCGATGAGCAGCTTCTCCAGGAACGGATCACCTACCTGCACGCTGGGCCGCTTACTGGCGGGCTTGCGCCCTGAGCTTGTCGAAGAGCTGCGCCCTGAGCTTGTCGAAGGGTACGCTTCGACCTGCTCAGTGCTCCGCTCTGCCTGCCCAGCGTTCGTACCCTCCGCGTCGTCGAAGCTCTCCGAGGCGAGCACGCTGACCCCACCGATGCCATCTGCGCCAGTGGAGGCCCCATACAAGATCACCTGATTGCCGGCACCGGTGGCCTTTGCCAGGTGCAGGTCTTCATGGCGGAGAACACCGACGCACAAGGCGTTGACCAGCGGATTGCCGAGATAGGTGTGGTCGTAGGCCACCTCACCGCCGATGTTCGGCAAGCCCAAACAGTTCCCGTAGCCGCCGATGCCGGCCACAACACCCGGCAGCACCCGTGCTGTGTCGGGCTCGTGGAGGGGCCCAAAGCGAAGAGAATCCATGACGCCGATGGGCCGCGCTCCCATGGCCAAGATGTCGCGGACAATTCCGCCGACACCGGTGGCGGCGCCTTGGTACGGCTCGACGTAGCTGGGATGGTTGTGCGACTCGATCTTGAAGGTGACGGCGTAGCCCTGTCCGATGTCGACCACGCCCGCGTTCTCCCCGATGCCGGCGAGCAGTTTGCCGACGGGGGTTTCCGTCGGGAGCTCGGCGAACTGGCGCAGATGCACCTTGGACGACTTGTACGAGCAGTGTTCGGACCACATGACGGAGTACATGGCGAGCTCGGATGAGGTCGGTCGACGGCCCAGGATCTCCTTGATCCGGGCGTACTCGTCGTCTTTCAGGCCCAGCTCAGCCCATGGTTGTGCCTGGTCGGGTGTTCGGGCCGCGTCGCCGACAGTGTCTGCCACGGCCGCAACGCTACCTGCGCCCAGACACTGGGGGGTTGATTGCCCACTCGTTGTTTTCTGCCCAGTCGAGGAAGAACCAGCCCATGACGACGGTGACCTCCGCGGTCGCTGTGAGCCAGACACTGGTCCCGCCGTCGTTCAGCAAGGTGCCGAGAATCGCGACGATCAAGATGGCAATGAGCGTGCTACGAACGGTCGTGAAGTCCGGCGAGATTCGGGACACCAGGTAGGTCATGATCGTTATCCACAGCATGACACCGATCAGCAGCGACCCGATGCCCAGCGGGGAGGTCACCGTTTCGGCGGCAGCGATCGCCTTACGGCTGATCACATCGAGTGCGTCTCCGTCCAGGATGCGTTGCACAAAATTGCCCAGGTGACTCCGCTGATCCGGTCCGCGAATCCAGTCCAGCACGGAGATCGCTCCGATCGTCAGCACCGCAGCCCCGGCAATCGCCAACAGCTTCAGCCAGGTGATCTTGACACCGGAGAGCACCAGCATCAGCCACAGCACCGCCGGGGTCAGCGCAATGACGCCGCCGAAGTCGCTACCCATGGAAGGCCAGCCCTCGCAGATCACGATGCCAAATCCGATCAGTCCGGCGGCAGCGACAGCCGCGACGCGCCGTCCGGCGGTCAGGTATCGGTGGGCGAGGTAACCAGCCAGGAAGAGTCCGGCGGTCGCGTACGCCGCGAAGGTCACATTTCCGAAGCCGTACCAGCGCAAGCCGAAGATGGGTCGCGAATTGAGCATCGAACCCGGTTGCATCACCGCACCCAGAGCCGCATCTACGGTGAACACGGCGACGGTAATCGCAACCGCGGCGATGGCGTTGGGCACCTGTGCTAGCCGGCCGACAAGGAGCGCCAGTGCCGTCAAGATGACCGACCAGGCCGCCACCAGGAGGCTGAGGAACAGGCCCGGCGAACCGCTGTTCTGCCACGGCACGGCGCCGGTGAGCATCATGGCGGCGGCGAGTACTCCACCGAAGGTCAAGATCAGCTTGGGCAGCGCAAACCTACTCCGCAGCGTACCCAATACCAAGATCACGAACAGCAGACCGCCGCCGAGGCCGAGTGCCAGGTAACCAATCGTCACTGCATCCGATAGCGCGGCAATGGAGTTGATCTTGGCATCGATGCCATCCACGGTGAGGTCTGCGGTGTAAACCGCAAACGGCGAACCATCAACAGCCACTGATGACCCTGGGGCTCCGAAGTCGATCAAGGTCCGGGTCAGATCAGTCAGCGTCACTATTCCCTCGCGCCGGGTGCTCGCCGAGGTCAACCAGCCGGGCAGCGTGGTGCCGAGCCGATAGACGACCTGCAGACTCGGGTCGTCGGAGCCAGCAGCCGGCCCGACACCGGTCACGATCAGGGTGATGTCCTCGCGATCGGCTAACTGTGTGATGACCTGGTCGGACAGTGATCCCGCGTCCACCAGCGTGATCGGACACTGGGTTTGCATGCCACCGGCGATGAACTCCTCTGGCCTTTGATAGCCGGCGACGCTGCCGTCCGGCTTGGCAGCGGCAAGAGCTGCTCCAGGACCGACAGCCCCAACACATCCGGGGACCGAACCACCGAGCGTGCCCAGCTGCGCGTCACCGCGGCGGGCGGCAGCAGCCGCCTGGCGCGCTGCCCAGTCGGTCACCTTTCCGTTCTGGACCTCAGGAGCACATAGACCACCGACCGAGGCTCGGCGACCGGCCCCTAGCGTGGTCCAGCCAGCTGCGGCACAGTCGCCGACATACCGGGGGCGGACCGAGACAGTCCCCGCCTGCGCATCGTTGAGGTGAGAGTCCAGCACAGCCCGGTCTGCCGGCGTCAGTGCGGTCCGACCCGTCACCCCGACTACCACAACACGATCGGTGAAGATCGCCGACTGCTGCGGCTGATCGGCCAGAGCGTTGATGCCCCGAAGCCCGAGGAACAGCACGCCCAATGCCAGGAGCAGAAATACCCACCACCAGCGCCGAAGTGGGCCGGCCTCATTCGGCTCATCCGCTACGGAGCCGCCGACCGGGTGACGCCGCGGCGATTGCCGGACGCCGGATGAGCGTCGTCCGTCGGCCACAGGATGCTAGACCCTGGCAGCGAGGAAGTTGATGACGCTACTGAAGATTGCGCGACCGTCCTGAGTCGGTCCGGTCAACGAATCGACATTGTGCTCCGGGTGCGGCATCAGGCCAACCACGTTGCCGCGCTCATTGCAGATGCCGGCAATGTCGTTGAAGGAGCCGTTCGGGTTGCCGTTGACGTATCGGAAGATCACCTGGCCCTCACCTTCTAGGCGACGCAGGGTCTCCTCGTCGGCCACGTAGCCGCCCTCCCCGCTCTTGAGCACGAGCGTGATGCCCTGGCCCTGGGTGAAGTCTGACGTCCAGGTGGTATCAACGGACTCCACTCGAAGATCTTGATCCTTGCAGACGAAGACCCGCACATCGTTGCGAATCAGCGCACCTGGCAGCAGATGCGCCTCGCACAGAATCTGAAAGCCGTTACAGATGCCCAGCACGGGCATCCCGTCATGAGCGGCTTTGATCACCTCGGTCATGACAGGGGCGAATCTGGAGATGGCACCGCAGCGCAGGTAGTCCCCGTAGGAGAATCCGCCGGGCAAGATCACGGCTCGTACGTCGTCGAGGGTGTCGTCGCCGTGCCACAACGGCACCGGCTGGCCGCCGCAGAGCCGGATCGCCCGGAGCGCGTCCTGATCGTCAAGCGAGCCAGGAAAAGTGACTACACCAATCCTGGGGCCGACACTGGGGTCCATCAGCCCGCCTGCGTAGCGAGCTCGGTTTGCTCGGCAGACTCGGCTTGGTCATCCTCCTCGGATGCCTCTGGAGCCTCCTCGACGCGTACGTTGAAGGTTTCGATCACGGTGTTCGCCAGCAAGGTCTCTGCTGCCCGATGCACCTCGGCCAGCCGATCCTCGGTGATCTCACCGATGACATCAAGCTCAAACCGCTTGCCCTGGCGCACCGAGATGCCGGCAAAGCCCAGTCGCGCCAACGCACCGGTCACCGCCTTGCCCTGCGGATCCAGGATCTCCGGCTTCGGCATCACATCGACTACCACTCGCGCCATGCCTGCGGAGTCTAGCCCGGCTTGCGCACCGCTCCTGGAAAGAGCGTGAAATAGCCGAGCGTGGCAGAGAACAGTCATTGAGACCCCAGGGGCGGCACTCAGACAACGTCGCGGCGTACGGCCGAGAACACTCCGGCGAGGGCCGGAAGCAGGCACCATGCCGCAAGCACCAGGGCAGCGAGCCACCACGGCGTCGGATCGCGTCCCGCGAACAGCACCGGTGAAGTGATCTCCAGCATGGCGTTGGTGGCCCCACTCGGCATCAGATTGAGCAGCTCGTCCCACCTCTTCAGGAAGAACACAATCGACACGATCGGCTCCACCAAGAACCCCAGGAAGATGCCGACCACCAAGGCGACCAGCATGTTCTTGATCAAGATTCCGATACCCATCCCGATCAAGGTCCACAGCGCGATCGAGCACGCCCCGAGAATGATGGAGCGCCAGGTTGCTGGCTCGTCCAGCAGGAACCTCCCGCCGTGCTGCAGCACGAACGGAACCGAGACCAGCATGCCAGCCGCCACGCTGGTGATCCCGTAGATCACCCCGAAGATCAACAAGGCCTCCGCCTTGGCAAGTAGCAGCCGCACCCTGCGTGGCGTAGC
>JAJTCL010000076.1 GCA_021323255.1 Propionibacteriaceae bacterium
GCGACGGTCTTGGCAATAATGCCTGGTTCGCGAAATGTGACTGGGGATACCAGCGTGCCCAGCCGGAGGTTGGTGTCAAGGCCGGCGAGTAGCCCGAGGGTGAGCCACGGCTCTGGTATCGGCTCCCACCCGCGATCAACCTGCGGAATCTGGATCAGGTGATCCATCAAAGCAATGCCGTCGAAGCCGATGGCATCGGCTGTGAGCGCTAGATCGCGAAGCCAGCCGGACGGATCCTCGGCCCATGGAAACCGCGAGACCTGCAGCACCAGTCGCGGCCCCGGACCATGATCACGATCAGGTGCGGGCAGCTCGTCGACTGGCGTAGTCGTGGGGTGGTGCTGGTCGATGATCAGTAGCCGGTCCCAGCCCTCATCCTGGACGGTCTGGAGAAGCTTGCTGATCCTCCGCAGTTGATCGGTGAGGATCTGAGCCGGCACCGGCCGATCACGCCGGCGCGTTCCGGATCCAGTCCCAGGGTGTCGATCACAGTGGTCAACGAGCGCTTGGCCCGGGCGGCCACGATCTGGTCGAGCAGCGCGAACGCGTCCGCGGTCGCCTCAAGATCAGCAGGGCCGCTGCCAACCGTAGCCCGAAGCGCATCCGAGCTGACCACTTCGGCCGTACGGAATCGCTCAGCAGCCCAGGTGGATTTCCCCGAGCCCGCGGCTCCAGCCAGTACCACCACGACGGGGTCCGGCAGCCGGGCATCGGTCATACCCGAAGTCTGGCAGCAGACGGGGCACGCGATCCTGACTGTGCCCTGAGCCTGTCGAAGGGCAGCTTCTCGGGCTTCGACAGGCTCAGCCCGGGTATTTGGTCTGGCAACTGCCTGACCGAGCAAGGGGAAGAATGACTGCCATGACCGATCCCAAGCCTGTCGAATCCTGGCTCACTGACATGGATGGCGTTCTGGTGCACGAGGAGCACGCGCTGCCGGGCGCTTCGGAGTTCATCGCCGCCTTGCAGGAGCATGGACGCCGGTTCCTGGTCCTGACCAACAACTCCCTCTTCACCGCCCGTGATCTTCGGGCGCGGCTGCTGCGTAGCGGCATCGAGGTACCCGAGGGGTGCCTCTGGACCTCGGCGCTCGCCACCGCCCAGTTCCTGAGCGATCAAAAGGCTGGCGGCTCGGCCTATGTCATCGGAGAGGTCGGGCTTACCTCGGCGCTGCATGACGT
This sequence comes from Propionibacteriaceae bacterium, assembly GCA_021323255.1. GTDB lineage: Bacteria > Actinomycetota > Actinomycetes > Propionibacteriales > Propionibacteriaceae > Microlunatus. The sequence goes on from JAJTCL010000076.1 coordinate 1,182, forward strand.
CGGCTTCGTGCTGACTGAACGTGACCCTGATTATGTGGTGCTCGGCGAAACTCGGACCCACTCCTTCGAGAACATCACCCGGGCTATCAGACTGATCGAGCGCGGCGCTCGATTCATCGCCACCAATCCCGACCCGACTGGACCCTCACCGGAAGGCTCCCTTCCAGCCACCGGCTCCTTCGCGGCCTTGATCACCCAGGCGACCGGAATCCGACCGTACTTCGTCGGCAAGCCCAATCCGCTCATGATGCGGTCGGCGCTCAACGCGATCGATGCTCATTCCGAAACCACGATCATGGTCGGCGACAGAATGGATACCGACGTCGTCTCCGGCCTGGAGGCGGGGATGCGCACCATTTTGGTGCTGACCGGCTCGACCAAGGAATCCGACGTGGAACGGTTCCCCTACCGCCCAACCAAAGTTGCCAACTCCATTGCCGACGTGGTCGAACTGGTCGGCAAGCTAGCGCCTGCGCCGGCCGTCGCCTAGCGGACACCGGCGGCCGCAGCCGCTTAACGGAGAATGGTGTCCCCGGCCGGTCGAAGGGCCGGGCTCGACGGATCGTAGGAGCATCCAGCCACCAGGCAGGCAAGAGAAACGAGCGTAGCGACAAGCCACCGCCTCACCTCCTCGATGTTACGACGGCTGCGTGCCCCGACTGATCGGCAACCGGCTCGGCATGATCAGCACCGCTGCTGCCAACAAGATCGCAACAACGCCAGCAGCCAGGAAGACTCGGTGCAAAGCGGGATCGAGAACAAGGGCCGGAATCTCGCTGGCCGTGGCGGAGATCCCGCCCGCCCGCTGACTCAGCGATGAGTTGGCGATTGCACCGAAGACAGCAATGCCCAGGGCGCTCCCCATTGACCGGGCGAACATGTTGGTCCCGGTAACCACGCCCCGGCGTTCCCACTCGACCGAGGACTGAGCTGCGATCAGGGTCGGGCTGGCCACGAGGCCCATGCCGAAACCGATCACAAAGCAGGTAGCGGCTACCTGCCACACTGAGCTGCTGGACGACAGCAAGGCGAGCAACCCCGAACCGATCACGATCACGATCGCACCGATCAGCGCCGTGTTGCGAAAGCCAATTCTCAAGAAGATCCGGCCGGCGAGCGAGGCCGCGAGTGGCCAGCCGAGAGTGAGGGCGGCCAGCGCGAAACCTGCCACCAGCGCACTTGTCCCCAGCACGCCCTGGACGTACAGCGGGACGAACGACGTCAGGCCAATCAGCATCACGCCTACCCCAAGGGCAGCGAGATTGGTCGAGTTGAGCAGTCGGCTGCGAAAGACCCAGCCAGGAAGGATGGGCTCAGCCGCCCGCCGCTCCACGAAAGAAAAGCCGATCAACAGCGCGGCCCCGATCGTAAGAATGGTGATGCTCGGCACGGATGCCCAGGGCCACAGGATGCCGCCTTCGAGAAGCCCGAGAATGATCAAGGAGGCACCAACGGCCAATAACACCGCGCCGCCGACGTCGATGCGATGCTGCCGGCGCACCACCTGCTCGGTGAACCGCCGGAACAGCCACCAGGCCGCGAGCGCCCCCAGCGGAACGTTGACGAAGAAGATCCATCGCCAATTCAGATAGTCCACGAACAGCCCGCCCAGCGTCGGTCCCACAACTGAGGACATAGCCCAGACGCTGGCGATGTAGCCCTGAACCCGGGCCCGCTCGGCTACCGAGTAGATGTCGCCGATGATCGTCATGGCGGTTGGCTGTACCGCACCAGCACCGAGGCCCTGCAGGGCTCGAAAGGCGATCAGCGCCGGCATGCTCCAAGCGATGCCGCACAAGATCGAGCCCAGCACGAAGAGGCCGATCCCGATGAGCATGATCGGCTTGCGGCCTATCAGGTCGGTGAACTTGGCAAAGATCGGTACGGATACCGCCTGGGCGAGCAGGTAGATGGAGAACAGCCAAGGGAAATGGGCAAAGCCGCCGAGATCGTTCACGATCGACGGGACGGCGGTGGCCAGGATGGTCGCATCGATCGCGATCAGCCCAACGCTCAACATGACCGACAGCAGGATGGGGCCGCGTTCGGATCTCAAGCCCACCGCTGCCCGAGAGCTCATCTGCTGCTCGGTCGAATGGGCCATATATCGGGCAACCTCAAACTCAGGTCCCGCATTCCCGCCCATGCGGCAGATCTGTGGTTACCCGTCAATAACCCACGCTGCATGGGATGTTGACGCTGTACATGGCGTGCATGCCATGTACAGCGTGAGGGGAGTGTGTACAGCCCAGAGTGGCGAGTGAGTAAAGCCCAGGGTGGCGACTGTGAAAGTGTGCACAGCCGAGGGTGACCGTGAGTGCGCACAGCCCAGGGTGGCGGCTGCGAAAGTGCGAGTGTTTGTACGCATGACGTGCGGGGGGCCGTTTGCACTCGCATGGGTAGAGTGCTAAAAATTGCATTAGCACTCTCGCCCAGAGAGTGCCACCTCTCTTCTGGCCGGTGAGGCTCCCATGGGCCATCCGTCGCGGGCACCGCTCGAAGAGCCATCAAATCACTGACAGGACTGCGGAGAACATGCCCAAACTGATTCAGTTCAACACGGAGGCACGGCGCGGCCTCGAGCGCGGGATGAACACCCTCGCCGACGCCGTCAAGGTGACCCTTGGACCCAAGGGCCGCAATGTCGTGCTTGAGAAGAAGTGGGGTGCTCCGACCATCACCAACGATGGTGTGAGCATCGCCAAGGAGATCGAGCTCGAGGATCCGTACGAGAAGATCGGCGCCGAGCTCGTCAAGGAAGTTGCCAAGAAGACCGACGATGTGGCCGGTGACGGCACCACGACGGCGACAGTACTGGCGCAGGCAATGGTCCGAGAGGGCCTGCGCAACGTAACCGCCGGGGCCAACCCGATGAGCCTCAAGAGGGGCATCGAAAAGGCCGTTGCTGCGGTCGTCGAGCAGCTGGCTGCCATCTCGAAGGATGTGGAGACCAAAGAGCAGATCGCTGCTACCGCCTCCATCTCCGCGGGTGACACCCAGGTTGGCGAGATCATCGCCGAGGCCATGGACAAGGTCGGCAAGGAAGGCGTCATCACTGTCGACGAGTCGAACACCTTCGGACTAGAGCTCGAGCTCACCGAGGGCATGCGCTTCGACAAGGGTTACATCTCGCCCTATTTCGTGACTGACACCGAGCGCATGGAGACTGTGCTCGACAACCCGTACATCCTGATCGTCAACTCCAAGGTCTCCAACCTGAAGGACCTGCTGCCGGTCCTGGAGAAGGTCATCCAGGCGGGAAAGCCGCTCCTGGTGATCGCCGAGGACGTGGATGGCGAGGCGCTGGCGGCGCTGATCGTGAACAAGATCCGCGGCACCTTCAAGTCCGCTGCCGTGAAGGCTCCTGGATTCGGCGACCGTCGCAAGGCGATGCTGACCGACATGGCAATTCTCGCCGGTGGCCAGGTGATCAGCGAGGAAGTCGGGCTCAAGCTCGATAGCGTCACCGTGGAGCTGCTCGGACAAGCTCGCCAGGTGATCATCACCAAGGACGAGACGACGATCATCGAGGGTGCTGGCAGTCCCGACCAGATCGCCGGCCGGGTCAACCAGATTCGCACCGAGATCGAGAACTCTGACTCCGACTACGACCGGGAGAAGCTGCAGGAGCGGCTTGCCAAGCTGGCCGGCGGCGTCGCAGTGATCAAGGTCGGCGCGGCAACCGAGGTTGAGCTCAAGGAGCGCAAGCACCGCATCGAGGACGCCGTCCGCAACGCCAAAGCGGCCGTCGAGGAGGGCATCGTCGCTGGCGGTGGTGTGGCACTCGTTCAGGCTGGAGCCAAGGCATTCAAGGACTTGAAGCTGGATGGCGACGAGGCAGTGGGTGCCCAGATCGTCAAGGTTGCGCTAGAGGCGCCGCTCAAGCAGATCGCAATCAACGCCGGCCTCGAGGGTGGCGTCGTCGCCGAGAAGGTCAGGGGCCTGCCGGCCGATCATGGTCTGAATGCGGCCACCGGCGAGTACGAGAATCTGCTCGACGCTGGTGTTCCCGACCCGACCAAGGTGGCCGCCCGGCGGCGGCGACGGCGGTATGGGCGGGATGGATTTCTGATCTGCCCGCATGCAACGAGCGGGGCGGCTTCCATTTGGGAGCCGCCCGCTTCGTCGTTAGAACGCGCACCAAACCGCCGCCTCACCATCCCGGTAGTTGCGTGAGCTCTTCGATGACGAATCGATAGCTCTCCAGCTGCTTTGGGTCGGGCAGCGAGGACGGCCATTCCGCGGTCGTCCAGCCGCGCGGAGGATCGTTGCTGACATAGGTCCACGTTTCGGCGGCGTACGGTTTGGGCGGCCCGAGCCCTACGGCTGAGTCCTCAGCTTGAACTACCGGGATGTCCGGAATGGTGGCCACCCCGGGCAGGATCACATCAATCTTCTGAGTGCCGGCCGGCAGGGCGGGATAGTTGCTGGTGACGCTGGCTTGTCCGCCTTGCTTGCGCAGTGAGCCGGCCCACAGCCCCAGCGAGCTACACAAGCATTCGTACGCCTTGCGCCGCGCCACGGCTGTGGTCAGCCAGGACACCCGCGACGCTTTGGCTGTGGGCGCACCCGCTGGTTTGATCTGCGGCCCGCTTACCACATCGCGGTTCAAGACATCGGTGCCGTCAGGCAAGAGGCCGCCGATGGGGGACAGGGCAGGCTGCAGGATGAAGGTCGATTGGTCAGTGATCGATCTGATCGTCCACTCCAGTGACGTCCTGCCGGGCGCTGCGACTGCTCGGTCGATCGTAATGCTTTGGGCACGGTCCCGCGCCTGGCCATTCCGAAACGCTCGCTCGCCGAGGCTCGGTCGCGCAGCGCCCGGCGGTCGTGCCAGATCCGTCGGCTGCAGCGCGGTCGGAACCTGTCCAATCGGCGTCACCGGGATGTGCACGAATGGTGCCAGATTGATGAGGGCCACATCGATGAAGGCCAGTCCGTCCGGCAGCGGCGGAAAGGTGGCCTGCAACAAACGAGTCTCACCAATTCGGAGATTCTGCTGTGCCAACCACAGCGGCGTACACAGGCATCGGTTGAACAGTCGTCGGGATTGGTGGCTCAACGTCCGATAGATCTTGTCCCCGTTGGAGTCGATCAAGAACATGTTGACGTCACCTTCGGAGCTCCGACTCAGGCCGAGATCGGCCCATGAAGGCAGGTCATCGCCGAATGCGTAATCGGGTGCGCGCAGCGGCGTGACCGACCAATCCACGACGGTCGCCAGCTGGAGCCGCCGTACGGCGTGGACCGCGAACCGGGTGGTGATGTGCAACCCCTCAGCCGTGGTCCATTCGCCCTCCGCCGCCACCGGCAGTTGTGGGTTCGTTGGGGTGGGCGGCAGCGGTTTCTCCATCGTCGGCGATTGGGCCGCCTTACTCTGGAAGAGTCCGGGCTCCTCCTTGGCATACGTGCAGCCGGCCAAGACCAGGCACGCCGTCGCGAGGACGATGACCAGCCGCTTCACCGCAGCCACGCTGCAATACTACGGTCGACGGTCTAGCTGGGCGCCGAGGAAAAACGCGAGCAAAGCGTGGCAAAGAGTAAGGCTCTGCGAGCATTGGCAGCAGCTCGTTGATGATCGGAGGAACGATGTGACGGTCTACATTGACCCGCCGATCTGGCCGGGACACGGCCACTTCTGGTCCCACTTGATCAGCGACCAGTCATATGAGGAGCTGCACGGATTCGCGGCGCGGCTCGGCATCCCCAGACGCGGCTTCGAGCGTGATCATTACGCATCGCACTTGCCGCCGGGGCGCAGCCGGTGTCGTCGCGGGAGATCGTCGCACTGCTGACCTCGGCTGGGCTTCGCCGCCGCCGGCAGTCGCGTTTGGCACGGCCCTGATTCCGCGGCCGACGAGCACCCCGTGGCCGTGCAGGTGGGTGTTGCCAGCAGACTAGATTGGCGCGAGGAAAGGAGAACCCGGCTTGTGAACGGCTGCGTCCATCTCGACGCCACTCCGCTGACCCCGGTGCCCGGCGACTTCCAGGCGGTCTGCAGCGATTGCCTCGCCGTCGGCGGCAGCTGGGTGCATCTGCGCCGTTGCCTGACGTGTAACCGCATCAGTTGCTGTGACTCTTCCCCGGCGCGGCATGCCAGTGCGCACGCTTTGGTCAGCGGCCATCCGGTCGCTACTTCGGCCGAGCCCGGCGAGGACTGGCGTTGGTGCTACTTCGACGGGGTTGGCACATGACGGTGCCGGAGGCTGCGATGCCGACGGAGCGGACCGCTCGCCCGGTGCTGCTGACTGTCGACGACGACCCCAGCGTGTCCCGTGCGGTGGCCCGTGATCTGCGCCGCCGGTACGGCGCGGACTATCGCATCATGCGGTCCGAGTCCGGCGAGGAGGCGTTGCAGGCCATCCGTGAAGTGGTGTTACGGGGCGATCAAGTGGCCGCGATCCTCGCCGACTATCGGATGCCTCGAATGAACGGAGTTGACTTCCTCGAGCAGGCAATGGACCTGGTGCCGCAGGCAAGGCGGGCACTGGTGACCGCCTATGCCGACACCAATGCAGCGATCGCGGCGATCAACGTCGTGGATGTCGATCATTACCTGCTGAAACCCTGGGAGCCGCCGGAGGAGAAGTTCTACCCGGTGGTCGATGAGTTGTTGGAGGCCTGGCAGCGTCAGGGCAAGGAGCCTGAGCACAAGATCAAGATCTTGGGTCACCCGTGGTCGGCGGCATCGTATGAGATACGCGACTTCCTGGCCCGCAACATGGTGCCCTACCGCTGGTACAACGTCAGCGACCCGGAGGGCGCGCAACTGCTGGCGGCCGCCGGCACTGAGCAGAGCCACGCGCCGGTAGTGATCACCAGGGATGGTCAGCCGCTGGTACAGCCGAGCCTGCTCGAGGTGGCCAATGCGGTCGGTCTCAGCACCACTCCGCAGGGCGAGTTTTATGACGTAGTGATAATCGGCGGTGGGCCGGCCGGGCTTGGCGCCGCGGTCTACGCCGCCTCCGAGGGTCTCAAGACCGTCGTCGTCGAGCGGGCGGCAGCCGGCGGGCAGGCAGGCCAGAGCTCCCGGATCGACAACTACCTCGGCTTCCCCGATGGGGTGACCGGTGACCAGCTGGCCGAGCGGGCGCGGCTGCAGGCTCAGCACTTTCGGGCTGAGCTGCTGACTGCGCGAACGGTGGTCGGCCTGGAGGCCAGAGGCCCGGCGCGACAGGTGATGTTGGATGACGGGTCCTCTGTGCTGACACATGCGGTGGTCCTTGCTACTGGGGTGAGCTATCGCCATCTCGATGCCGCCGGCGCGCCTGAGTTGGTTGGCCGCGGGGTCTATTACGGCTCGTCAGCGACCCAAGCGGAGTCCTGCGGCGGGGATCACGTGATCATCGTCGGTGGCGCGAACTCGGCCGGTCAGGCGGCGGTCTACCTCTCCCGCTACGCGGATAAGGTGACGTTGGCCGTACGCGGCGGCTCGCTGCAGAAGTCCATGTCGTCGTACCTGATCGAACAGATCACCTCGATACCCAACATCGACGTGCGGTTGAACACGACGGTGCAAAGCTGCTCAGGGGAAGATCGGCTGCAGTGTGTCACGCTCGTTGATCATGTGGGGAGTCAGCAGGTGCACGATTGCGGGCACCTGTTCGTCTTCATCGGTGCGGCGCCGCTGACCGATTGGCTTCCGGCATCGTTGGTTCGAGACTCCAGCGGCTTCGTGGTGACCGGGCCGGACCTGACAGTTGGTGGCACGCGGCCCGCGTCCTGGGATTTGGAGCGCGATCCCTACCTCCTCGAGTCCAGCCTTCCGGGTGTCTTCGTGGCCGGTGATGTCCGTTCTCAATCGGTCAAGCGGGTGGCTTCAGCGGTCGGCGAAGGAGCACTTGCGGTCACCCTGGTTCATCGCTACCTGGCGGAGCAGTAGGAGTTGATCATGAGTGAACAAGTCGCCGAGCCGGTGCGATTGAGCCCTGCGGAGCTACGCACCCTGTTTCTGTTCGAGGCGCTCGATGATGATCAATTGTCCTGGCTCAGCGAAAACGGCTATAGCCAGACCTGGTTGGCCGGCGAGGAGATTTACACCGAGGGTGACCCGTCGACGTACTTCTTCATTTTGCTCTCGGGCACGCTGTCCATGCACCGCCGCGTGGAGAACACCGAGGTAGAGCTGGCACGCACCAACCAACGCGGCGTGTACTCGGGTGCCACACAGTCATTCGTCAAAGGTATGGATGAGATGCCGTACTGGAGTTCGGTACGGGCCGTGACGGATTGCGACTTCTGGGTGATCGGCGCGGCGGAGTTCGGGGAGAAGTTTCGCGAGTGGTTTCCGATGGCGGTGCACCTGATCGAGGGCATCACCCAGGGTCTGCGCTCCAGCCAGACGATCATCGGGCAGCGGGAGCGGCTGCTTTCCCTTGGCCGGCTGTCGGCCGGGCTAACCCATGAGCTCAACAACCCGGCGGCCGCGGCGGTACGCGCCACCGCGTCGCTGCGGGAACGGGTCAGCAAGATGCGGGGCAAGCTCGCGCACCTGGCTACTTCTGACGTCGACCCCAAGTCTCTGGTGGCGCTCACCGACCTCCAGGAGGCGGCGGTGGAGAAGATGGCCAAGGCCGACAAGCTGTCGCCGGTGGAGGTTGGCGACGCCGAGGACGAGCTCTCGGGCTGGCTTGATGATCATGGCATTGACGATGCCTGGGACCTTGCTCCCGCACTGGTGGCCGCCGGCGTGCACACTGATTGGCTGGACGAGGTGGCTGAGAGCGTGCCCACGACGCTCCTCGGCGATGCGCTGCACTGGGTTACCTATGCGCTGGAGACCGAGCAGCTGATGGGGGAGATCGAAGACTCGACGGGCCGGATTTCTGCACTGGTGGGAGCGGCCAAGCAGTATTCCCAGATGGACCGGGCGGCACATCAAGACATCGACGTTCGCGATGGGCTGAAGAGCACCCTGGTCATGCTTGGCCACAAGATCAAAGAACGAGGGAACATCACCGTAGTCAAGGACTTCGACGAATCGCTGCCCACGGTTCCTGCGCATCCGGCAGAGCTGAACCAGGTCTGGACCAACCTGATCGACAACGCCATCTACGCGATGCCGGACGGCGGAACGCTGACCGTCCGCACGTCTCGGGAGGACGGTTGGGTGCTGGTTGAGATCTGCGACACCGGCGTCGGCATTCCGCCTGAAATGCAGCAGAAGATCTTTGAGCCGTTCTTCACCACCAAGCCTGTGGGGGAAGGCACTGGGCTGGGCTTGGACATCTCCTATCGCGTGATCACCCAACGGCATGGCGGCGACCTGCGGGTGAAATCACGTCCCGGCGAGACCCGATTTCAGGTCAAGCTGCCGCTGACGGAGCCTCCCTCGTTCGGCTGAGTGTCAGGTTGGAGGGGGTGGTGCGATTCAGGCCGCCAGCGCATCAGGTAGCTCCGCTGCGTGCACGACGACCAGCGAGGTGACCGCTCGGGTGAGACAGACATACAGCCGGCGGAGGCCTGTCACGTAATCAGGTTCTCCCGCGACGATCGCAGCCGGCTCCACGGCACCACGTGATCGAACTCCAGGCCTTTGGCAAGCGATGCCGGAACCAAGATCGGCTTGCGAAGCTGCGTTCCACTCGGGCCTCCACCGGGCACCTCGGCGCGGGCATCGAAGATTTCAGGATCCTCGCCCAGTAGGTCGTACTCCAGCTGCTCGTGCCGCAGCAGTCGCCGGACGTCCGGGACGGCCGAGTCGGCGACGATCACTCCGACCGTGCCTTCATTGCGCATGGTTTGGGTGATCGCCTCGGCCAGTTGTTCTCCGATCCGCGGTGTGGAGCGGACGTCGAGCTCGCCCCGGTGCCGGCGTACCGAGTGCGGCGGTCGCAGCGTCGGCGCGATATGCGGCAGCAGCCGGGCCGCAAAGTCGATCACTGCGCCAGGCACCCGGAAGCCTGCGACCAGCTCCTCCATCAGGGCGTTGGGGTGGCCCAGATGGGTGAGCGACTCGCGCCACGAGCGCGTTGCCCACGGTGTCGTCGCCTGAGCAAGATCACCGAGGACGGTGATAGAGCCGGTAGTGGCACGCCGTCCCACGGCCCGCAACATCATCGGTGACAGGTCCTGCGCTTCGTCGATGATCACGTGGCCGCGGCTCGGCGTACGCTGCAGTAAATCGGCGACCTCGTCGATCAAGATCACGTCGGCCAGTGACCAACGGGCCGCGGTCAGCGATCGAGGCGGTCTGTTCATCATGATCAGCTGCTGCTCCTCAGGGTTGAGGATGCCGTCCGCGGCGACCTTGAGGAACTCGGCGTCGGTGAGCAGTCTCATGATCAGCTTGACCGGGTCGAGCGCTGGCCAGACAGCGTCCGCGTACGCCCGAACCGGCTTGCTACGGGCAACCGCGTTCTGCACCCGATCATCGGGGGAGTCACCGCCCGCCTCCATGCGCAGCAACACCTGGTGAGCCAGCCGCTGCGGCAACATCGCTCGCCCAGCCTGGTATCGCACGCCACGCTGCCGAAGCTCCTCGACAACTTCAGTGATCAGGTAGGCACCGACCCGCCACTGATAAGCACCGCGCGGCACCACCAACGGTGCGCTAGCCGTCCTGAGATGACTCCACACGGCGCGGTGCAGCACTTCAGCCATCCGTGCATCACCCTTGATCAGCGCCGTCGGAACGCCGTCGAACCCGCGGACGGTGAGGTGGTTTGCCTGACTAACCAGCGAGGTCACCGTGGTCTGCGCTGCATCGATCTCACCGAGAGCAGGAAGCACGTCTGCGATGTAGGACAGGAAACTGTCGTTCGGTCCCACCACGAGCACCCCGGAACGGGCCAGCTGCTCGCGGAACGCATAAAGCAGGTAGGCGGCGCGGTGCAGGCCGATGGCGGTCTTTCCGGTGCCGGGGGCGCCTTGGACGCAGAGGGATTGACTGAGTCCGGCCCGCACGATGCTGTCCTGTTCCGGCTGAATGGTGGCGACGATGTCACGCATCGGGCCGCTGCGTGGGCGCTCGATCTCGGACTCCATGATGGTGGAGTACACCGCCTGCCCAGCTTCGGTCAGCTCTTCGTCCTCGTACGCAGTCAGCTGGCCGTGCGAGAAGCCGAAGCGCCGGCGCAGCCGAACACCCATCGGCTGCCCGGGTCGTGCTTGGTAGAAGGGCCGTGACATGCCCGCCCGCCAGTCGATCACCAATGGCTCGCCACCCGCCTCACCGGTGACGTGCCGCCGCCCGATGTAGAGCGTCTCGTCCTGCTCGGCGCCGCGGCTGGTGTCGTAGTCGAGCCGGCCGAAGAACAGCGGCACGGTCGGATCGTCCTCGAGAGCTTTCATCCGGCGGTAGAGCGACTGCTTCAGGTGCTCGGTCGATACATGGTCCCCGCCGAAAGCCTCAAGACCTGCGGCGTGTTGCCGCATCCGCTGCAGGGCGGCCCGGGATTCGCTGAGATGAAGACGTTCCCGGGCCAGAATGTCGACCGCGGTTTCAGGCATGCGAACAGCTCCGATGCTGGATCGGTTGGCTTGGGGGCGAGGGGTCACGCTACCCGCTCCTCGAGCGGGAGTCCATGGGTTATTGAGCAGACCTTCGGGGTGCATGAGGGCGCGATCGGCCTACTCGTAAGGTGTAGGCCGTGCCCTCCTCTGATACCGAGCGCAGCTACGTGCCGGTCGCGGACCCGGCGGACCGTCCACGCAAAACCCGGGCGACGGTGCGCGTCATCATGATCGACCACGATCGCACCCTGTTGTTCCACGACAGCGACCCTGGAGTTCCCGGTGCCACCTGGTGGACCACCCCGGGGGGTGGCGTGGACGATGGCGAGAGCCAGGTTCACGCGGCCATCCGTGAAGTGGCGGAGGAGACCGGCTACCGGCTGAACGAGAGCGAGCTGCTGGGACCCATTGCCATTCGACATGTTGTCCACGGATATTCCGACCTGGTGATCGAGCAGGACGAGTCCTTCTTCTTGGCGATGGTGTCACCCTTCGAGGTCGACGTTTCCTCCCACACGCCCGATGAGCGGCTCACGCTGCTCGGACACCGCTGGTGGTCGCATGACGATCTGCGGCACACCGACGACTGGATTTGGCCGCATGAGCTCGTGGAGCTGTGGTCACTGGCCGGCGAGCCCGACGCCTGGCCCATTGATCTTGGCACTCAAGAGGAGTCCACCGTTCTGGATGTGGCGTAGTCGTCTTATTCGCTGAAAACTTCACTCGAGCCGAACACCTGAACCTCGATTCTCGCTTGAGCTGGGCGAGGTAGGTGCGCCCCAGGTGAAGTTTCCAGCGAAGACCTATTCAGCAGTGAGCGCGTCCTCAGCGTCCATGATGCGATAGCCGTAACCCTGCTCAGCAAGGAACCGCTGCCGGTGCGCTGCGAAATCAGCGTCGACTGTGTCCCGAGCGACCACCGCGTACAGACGCGCAGTCGTTCCCTCCGCTTTGGGTCGCAGCAGCCGGCCGAGCCGCTGGGCTTCCTCCTGCCGGGAGCCGAAGGCACCGGAGACTTGGACCGCGAGCTGGGCGGATGGTAGGTCGATCGAGAAGTTCGCCACCTTGCTCACCACCAGCAGGTCGACCTCGCCCGAGCGGAACGCTTCGTAGAGCTGCTCGCGGCGCCGTACGGTCGTCTCCCCGGTGATCAATGGCGCGTCCAGCCGAGTAGCCAGATCCTCAAGCTGATCGACGTACTGCCCGATCACCAGCGTCGGGGTCCCTCGATGTTTCGTCACCAGCTCGATGACGACATCGGTTTTGGATTCGGCTGTCGCTGCCAGCCGGTACTTCTGGTCCGGCTCCGCGACTGCGTACGCCATGCGTTCGGCTTCGCTGAGAGTGACCCTGACCTCGATGCAGTCGGCAGGTGCTATGTAGCCCTGCGCTTCAAGGTCCTTCCACGGTGCGTCATAGCGCTTGGGGCCGATCAGGGAGAAGACGTCGCCTTCCCGGCCGTCTTCTCGCACCAGCGTGGCAGTCAAACCCAGCCGGCGACGCGCCTGGAGTCCCGCTGTCATCCGGAACACCGGAGCCGGCAACAGATGCACCTCGTCATAGATGATCAAGCCCCAGTCTCGTGCGTCGAGCAACTCCAGATGCGGATGTACGCCACCGCGTCGAGTAGTGATCACCTGGTAGGTCGCGACGGTGACCGGGCGGATCTGCTTCTTGATGCCGGAGTACTCGCCGATCTCATCGGCCGTCAGCGTGGTCCTCTTGACCAACTCATCACGCCACTGCCGGGCCGCGACGGTGTTAGTGACCAAGATCAACGTGGTCGCGCTGGCCCGCGCCATCGCGGCAGCGCCGACGATCGTCTTGCCCGCACCGCACGGCAAAACCACCACACCAGATCCGCCGTGCCAGAATGAGTCAGCCGCCTGGCCCTGGTAGCGCCGCAACCTCCACCCGCGCTGATCGAGGCTGATCGGGTGCGCCTCGCCGTCGACGTAACCGGCCAAGTCCTCGGCCGGCCAGCCCAGCTTGAGCAGCACCTGCTTGAGATGGCCACGTTCGGATGGATGGATGACGACGGCGTCCTCCTCGACACGACTGCCGAGGAGTCCTTTGATCTTGGTGCTTCGCATCACCTCGGTGAGCACCGCGCGGTCGCTGCTGAGGAGGATCAACCCGTGTGTGGGGTGTTTCTCGATCCGCAGCCGACCGTAGCGATCCATCGTCTCTGCGACATCGACCAGCAGGGAGTTGGGCACCGGGTAGCGGCTATAGGTCAGCAGCGTGTGGACAACCTGCTCGGCGTCATGGCCGGCGGCGCGGGCGTTCCATAGTCCGAGCGGAGTCAAGCGGTAGGTATGAATATGCTCGGGTGCCCGCTCCAACTCGGCAAACGGCGCGATCGCGATCCGGCACGCGTCGGCATCGGGATGATCAACTTCGAGGAGCAGCGTTCGGTCCGACTGCACCACGAGCGGCCCAGGGCCGCCGTCGAAGGGCGACGACATCAGCGCTGCTGGCGCTTCGACTCAGACGACCGATGCCCAGTCGGGTCTGGGGAGTTCGAAGCCTGCGCAGCGGGCCGATCGGACTGGGTGGGTCCGGGGGTCGGCGTCGGTGACTCGGAGGGCGTTGACGTCGGCTCCGGCGAGGGTCGTACGACAACCAATGTCGGTGAGCTGCGGCTCTGATTTCCGGCCGCGTCAATGGCACGAATCTGTACCACGTGCTGGCCGCTGTCCTCGTTGAACCAGCGCAGGTTCACCTCCGTCTCGGCGGTGGTCGCCACTTCAAAGCCGTTGAGCCAAATGCGGTAGCCGATCACGCCTACGTTATCGGTGGCGGCGGTCCAGGTGAGACTGAGCCGATCTGGCGTCATTGCGGAGGGCTCGATCTCAGCCACCGGCTCCGGCGGCGCTGAGTCCTTGGTGTCTGATCGTTCAGCTGCGGATCTCGTACTCGAGCGACTTTCGTCGCTATCAGGGCCCTTCAGGGCGTCCTCAGATGGTTCCGTCGTTGGCGCCGTCGCCAGGCCATGCCTGCGACTTCCGATACTCGAGCTGCGGTCCTTTCCTGGCGAGGCCGATTGCGGTGAGCTTTCCTCTTGAACTCCAACTGGCTGGCCGCTGGGCCCGTCGCCGGCTTTCGGAACCGCGAGCTGCTCGGGCGAACGCGCGATGCTGGGCACCAAGTAGAGAGATCCCACACCGAGCGCGCACACGCCGAAGACGATCATTCGCCTGATGGTCGCGGCGCGCACCCGGTCAGTCTAGTGATGCGTACGCCGCCGGGTGATGTTCTTACACGCTTCTAGGGCCTCGGAGTGGTGGGAACAACTGACGCGATGCGGGCCAAGGGGATGGTGACGATCTGCGCACTGTCACGATCGACGGCGCGTACCGCCCCGTCGGTGAGATCCAACGGCGCCAGCTCACGCTCGGCACGGCTGCCGTCGGCATTGACATAGACCACACGTACCGGCGCGGCTGCGCGGGTAGCCGACCGGAGCTGCTCGACGGTGCTCTCAGTCTCTGCACTGACGACAGGCTTTCCGTTGACCCGGTGGCGGCGTTCGCGCGTGAGCAGCGCTTCGGCCACCTCGGCAGCCGGAGCGGCGGCCTTGGCTGGCTCCGCCACCAGGGACTCCGCCCGCCGAGAGGGCGGAGTCGCGATCAACTCGCCAGCGGCGTTCTCGACCGCCGGAGTATGTCCCAGTTCCCGGAGCAGCAAAAGCAGCTCCTGCTCATCAACAGCCGCCACCAGCACTTCCGGGCCAACGGAGCGGAGCCCGAGCCGCGACGCCGCGGGATGAGCGAGCAAGGCCGCTACCTGGGTCTGATCGGCCACCCGGACATAACAACCTGCCGGGCCGACCCGAATGCTGCCGTGGCGCCTCTCCTCATCGCCAACTAGATAGCGGAGTGCCTGGGGCAGACCCGTCGTAGAGTGCCGCTCCAGCCAAACTTCTACCTCGGCTGCCGACCAGCCCAGATCGAAGGCGCGCCGCAGTGAGGTAGCACTGAACCGGTAGACACCACCAACCCCCCGCGACTCCTGATCCGCCAGCATCCGCAGCCGGGTGGCAACCGTGTGTTCGAGCGGCCCCGCAGTAACGGCCGTGAGATCGGT
>JAJTCL010000435.1 GCA_021323255.1 Propionibacteriaceae bacterium
CTAGCGACGTACTCGCGCGTGCGAGGATCTCGCCTCATACGAGCCAGACAAACCATGTACAGCGCACGGTTGGCGTCCCGGTTGCCACCTCGGTTGAGGCGGTGGCGCACTACCTTTCCAGAGGAGGCTTCCACGGGCGACACTCCGCAGAGACTGGCGAAGGAGGCCTCACTCCTCAACCTCTGGGGATTGTCCCCGGCCACGGTCAGTAGCGTCGCGGCGTGGTCGGTACCGATGCCTGCCAAAGAGACCAGCTCCGGGGCGACTTGCCTCACCAGCCGATCGAGCTGTGCGTCCAGCTCGTCGATCTCTGCTGAGAGAGCCTCGTAACGGCGAGCCACCGAACGGAGGGCGAATTTGGTTGCCGCCAGTACGTCACAAGGAGCATCTCCGAGGCGGAAGCGTGCGGCCACGGCGAGGAGCTCCTTAGTCGAGAGTCTGCGCAAACGGTTGAGGAGTTCCTCCGGTGCCGTCACCCGCAAGCCCTGGAGCTGATTAGCGGCCTGCGTTCTGGACTTCAGCGCGGAGCGGCGAGCGGTCCTCAAGGCTCGGATCATCTCCACGCGGCCGTCAGCACTCTTGGGCTCCCCGGCCGTCTCTCCGGCTAGCACCGCGCGGGCGGCACTCTCGGCGTCCCGTGAGTCGGACTTGCTGCTGCGATGAAGGTGGCGCCGCTTCGGCCTCTCGACTTCCCTCACCGCGATCTCAGCGGTCCTCAGGTAACGGGTGATCGCAGCCCCGTAGCTGCTGGTTCCCTCTACCCCGGCACACCTCAGGGTGCCGAAGCCCTCAGCCCATCGCACCAGCCTCTCGTAACCCTTCGCCGTCGTGGGCACACTCAACTCGCCCAAGCTTCTCTGCCACGATGGTCCAGGGCCACCGCCACGTGGACATCGAGGTGGGTGTCCACACCCAGGATCACCTCGGTGGCTGCCTTCTCGGCGTCGGTCATCATCACGTCCGTAGAGCTCCTTTCGCTGTCGCGTTCTCGCTTCCCACCCAGACGCGGAGAACGGACGATACTGTGACGGGTCACGTCACCGGTGCAAGCTCCTATGAGGTCACGACGCTCCGGTCCCGGGCGGCCGTTGGGCGACACCAAGGCGTCCGGTCGACGAGTCACTCGCAAGGCACCTTTGGCTCACGTGGAAAGAGGGTCAGGCCGGTCCGAGGCGTCGCCCACAGCTATTCTGCAGGATACTCACAGCGTGGAAGGGGAGTTCTCGGAAGTCAGTATGGATAGGTACGCCACTCCGCCCGTATCGCATCCAAGCCCTCTTCGCCTTCTCAGCGGAGGGATGAATCCGCTTGGATCATCGCCTCGACTGCGAGATAGATCATGAGGAGGCTGAAGGCCAGCGCGGGTAAGGCGCTCTGAAGTAAGCGGGGCAGGCGACGTCCTCCGTGCATGGACTGCCAGGTGTGCAGGAGCGCTGCCTGCAGAAGATACAGCCCGTAGCCGAGGACCACAGCAACTTGGGCTGCCACTGACCACCCACCAAAGTAAGCCAAGAACGCAACCAACGCGAAGGCGAGGTTGGCAAAGCCGACCTCGTACTGGAACTCGGGTCTGATCGATTCCCACTCCAGGCGCTTGGCGTCACTCTCATGGAAGAGGAAGTGCCTAACGAAGGCCAGCAGCCCGACCAGGCCCACAGCGGTAGGGGTAACGACCTCAAGGGCTGAGGCGGCGTCCGGTAAGCGCCAGATCCCTACCCCCACCCCGAAGATGCCCGCTATCAGTTCGAGGATGTGGATCACCCATGCGATCAATACGCTTCGCCACCTTCTGGAGTATCCTCCGACAGGAGCACCAATAAGGCGAATGTTAGCAACAAAGCCCTAAAGCCGACACCTTCTTGCCCTCTATGCAATCTAGTGCGTGGAAGGTGAAGTCTAAGAAGTTGAACTTCCGCTTTACGGCGTTCTAAGAAGTTCGCCAGGGATTCATCGTAGATTCATCGCCGCTTCCTACTGTGGTGGCGTTAGCTAACTTAGGCGGGGCTGATCACCACTGCGTCGTACACGTGCACGGTGGTGCAACAGTGAACCGGCACCGGGTATGCTGCCCCCCGGACCGGCCGGGTCGGCAGCGACGGCCCTCAGCGGCTGAGCGTGGCCTCTTCGTCCAGCCGGGCGAGCTTGTGCGGGTTGCGCATCGCGTAGATGCGGGTGATCCGGCCGTCCGCGACCACCAGGCTGACCGCCGTGTCGAGCTCGCCAGCGAGATCGATCCGGCCGGCGGGCGCGCCGTTCAGCCACACAGTGCCGACCACCGCATCCGGCGCGATCGTCGGGAAGCGGGAGAGGAGAGTCGCCACTCGGTCGCGGCCCACCACCGGACGCCGAACAGCGGCCACCTCGCCGCCGCCGTCGGCGACCAGCACCACGTCGGGTGCGAGCACGTCGAGCAGCACCTGCAGATCACCGCTCCGCAGCGCCGCCAGGAACCGGTCGAGCACCCGCTGGTGCTCGGCACGATCGACCTGTATCCGCGGCCGCCGCGCGGCCACGTGCTCCCGGGCCCGGTGAGCGATCTGCCGGACCGCACCCGGCGTCTTGTCGAGAGCTGCAGCGATGTCGGCGTAGGGCACATCGAAGACCTCGCGCAGGACGAAGACCGCCCGTTCGGCGGGCGCGAGGGTCTCCAGCACGGTCAGCATCGCGATCGAGACG
>JAJTCL010000436.1 GCA_021323255.1 Propionibacteriaceae bacterium
ACTATCAGCTCACGCCGCTGGGCGCTCGAGTCGTCCGCGAGGAGGCAGCACTGCTCGCCCGTCTCGTAGATGCAGCCGGTCATGCCGGACTCTCGATAGAACCCGGAGGACACCATGACCGGTGGCGGCCCCACCTTGGGCGGCTCGAGAAAACATTGGCTATCCGCTCTTGGGGGGAGTCGTACGGACCCACCATTCGCCTGCGAGCACGTGCAGGCTGAAGGCAATCCAAAACGCCGCGGCGAAGCTGTCGGGGAAGGTGAGTAGCCCAGACCCAAGGAGTATGCCGATCCAGATGCGGACACTGCCGACCGCGACACCGGCCGCGAAGGCGCGGATCATCCAGCGTCGGTGGTTGACCACATCGTCGCGGCGGATTGCGCGGACGGCGAGCAGTAGGCAGCTCAGGAACCAGCAGCCGAAGGTCCGAACAGGAACGCGAAGAGCACGCTGACCAGCGCTGCAGTTACGAGGACCCGTCCGAGTCGGCGGTGCAGAGTGTAGTGCTTGGTACGAATGCGCTGCGACAGCTGCAGTGGGGCGCCGAGCAGGTACAGCACCCCAGGAGTCATGTGCAGGTACGCCAACCATGGATGTGCGACGTACCGGCTCTCGAAGTCCTCTGGCTCGGGCTCGATGCCGGAGATCAGGAACGGGGCGTCGGTGGCGATCCGTATCCCGTAGAAAGTCAGCACGATGGCGATCAGTACGCCGACGAAGATCAGCACTGGTCGCCTGGTCACGGCATGATCGGCGGCGTTCGGCCGAGTATCGCGACGGGCTGTTGCGTGGCTCATGGATGTTGGCTTCCTTGTGGTCGGCAGGCTCGGACCAGCGTCTTCTGCACACCTTCACGGCGCCAACGATTCGGGCTCAGACGAACACAGGGAGGAAGGGCACTGGAGGACTGTCTTTCGCTCACGACGCCGAGTGCTGCCTCCGGTGGGGCTGAGGCCGGGATCGCGTTCGGCCCCAACCGAATGCTTCCGACCGGTACGGGCCAGGCTCCTAGGCTGCGAGGTGATGATCGAGTTCCACCTCAGCGTCGATGCACTCGGCAAGACCCGGTTCGCCTACTCCCCGCTAGCCGAGGTGGCCTCCAGTCTGCGTCTGCTGGGGGAGGGCCGACACGCGTATGTGATTATGCCGTGGCTTCGAGACGTCCGCGGCGCCCTCCAGAGACTTGACTTCGACCTGCTTCAGACCCTGGCGCCGCCTGGCCGGTGGGCGCCAGAGTTTCTGTTCGCCTGGTCGTACAACCCGGCGATCACCATCGAGCAGCAACTCGACGCGATGTCCCGGCTTCCTGGGGGACAGATTCTTGACGACCTGCGCGGCACCTGGAAGGACGGCGCCGTGCCGCCGAACCTTGAGGAGCTGCTGAACGACGAGGAGGCGCTCCCGGGACGGGTAAGCGACTTAATCTTCGACTATTGGCAAGTCGCGATCGCCCCGTTTTGGCAGCGGATTCGCAGTGTCCTCGATGACGACGTTGCCTACCGCGGAGCGAAGGCGTTCACCGACGGGATCTTCAGCATGTTCACCGACCTGCATCCCGAAATCACCTTGGTTGACCGGGTCCTGAAGATCGACAAACCGCACCATCGCGACGCCAGCTATCAGGGCACCCAGATCACACTGTTGCCGTCAGTGTTTGTCTGGCCCAACTTGATCATCGGCCACGAGGCGCCACACGAGTTCAGCCTCACCTACGCTGCCCGCGGCGTAGGCCGCGTCTGGGAGGGCCTGCCATCGGCAGCGAACCCGATGGAGGACCTCGACTCCCTGATCGGCCGCACTCGGGCCGCGATTCTGCGCAGACTCGATGTGCCGATGACCACCACTCAGCTCGCTCGCGATCTCCATCAAAGTCCTAGCACCGTCAGTGAGCACCTCACCGTGCTTCGCGGCAACGGCCTACTGATCTCCTGGCGGGCCGGCCGCGGCGTGCTGTACCGCCGCACCCCGCTGGCGTCTTCACTGATGGCCGCGTCCGAGGCGCAAGGCAAGTCCGGCCAAGCCAGCACACCCGCCTGAGAAAGTGTCGCCAGACGAGCATCCAGGGCGTTATCGATCTCGGATATCTGTTCAGGCGTCGATGTCGGTGCTGCTGGTGAGGTACTCCCAAGTTTGGATGGTCTCGAGTCTGGCTGCGGCGAGCCGGCGTGCGGAGCGCGTCGTTGCCGATCTACTCCCTACGGACTCTCGCTCGATCCACGAAACTTCACCGCCGGTTCAAGGTGCAAGGCAAGAAGGCGGGTGTGCCCGTAGTATCGGTGCACTCCACAAGGAGAACGTGCGCTTCGTTGCTTGTCGAGCTAGACGTGCACCCTCGTGTCGCAATGCAAATTCTGCGGCACGGCAGGATCTCCATCACGATGGACATCTATTCACGGTCGCCGCAGCAGCACTTGGGAGCGCTTTGGGCGATTAGGCACCACGCTTGCGATCAAGAGCTAGGGACCAACTGCTGCAGTTTGCTGCTGCAAAGCTCTGAACCAGACCACCAAGGAAGGCCAAAAGTGCCTTTGACAAGGGGAAATAGTGGAGCCAAGGGGACTCGAAACTCTAACCCCTTGCTTGCAAAGTGGCGGAGCGGGCCTCGTTGAGTGTCGTTCGTGCGTGGTCAGCCACTAACAGGCGTATCTGGAACCGCCAGATCGCGCGTTTGTTGCTGCAGTTTCCTGCTGCAGCCTCGCTACGGAGTGTTTGCCCTGTCGCAAAGGCTGCCGGCGCAATGCCCGATCTCCAAGTCGCAGGCGACGGCTCTGCGGCGGTGCTCGTTCACCCCTGGCGGTGCAGAAGCGTGTATGCGAACCGGCTGCTAGCGATGGCAGATGCTGGCAACTGAGACGGAAGCTGGACGGTCTGACCTCGAACCTGCTGTTCCTTTGCGGGCCGTGTCGGAGCGCTTTGGCCGGATGCCGTCGTCTGGTGTCTGACCTGGTCAGACG
>JAJTCL010000077.1 GCA_021323255.1 Propionibacteriaceae bacterium
GCCGCCAGCCATGCCCGGCACGGCGAGATCGCCGTTGCGGGGAGGTCGACGATGACACCGGCCGGACGCTGCCAGCCCGGCGACGTGCTCGGCGCGGTCCAGGGAGATGTGGTTGTCATCGGCACCTCGATGGCAGAGGTGGCATGGCAGGTAGTCGAGCGGCTGCTCACTCCCGGCGGAGAACTGCTGACGCTCATCCGCGGGCTCGCTGCCGACGACAAACTTTTGACCGATCTCACAGCTCGGGTGCGTCAAATGTCTCGCCCGCTCGAGGTGGAAATCGTGAACGGGGGGCAGCCGGGCTACCCGCTGCTGCTCGGGGTGGAATGACCATGCTGAAACTGGTCGGTTCACCGTGGCGTACCGACACGTTCCGCCAGTTGTACAACCGGCTCGAGAACGTCGTCGGCGCCAAGACAGCCAAGCAGTTCGAGCCGCTGAAGATCTTCACTGTGGGCGATCTGATGCGGCACGTGCCGCGCCGCTACTTCTCAGGCACGGAGCTGAGCGATCTCGCAACGCTTGCCGAAGGTGAGGAAGTCGCGGTCATGGCGGAGGTCGTTGACGCCCGCACCTTCAACGTTCCTGACCGGCCCAACTATCGGCTGCCAGGCAAGCCGCGACTCGAGGCCACCATCACCGACCATCGGGGCAGGCTGACCTGCACCTTTTTCGGTCAGCCGCGACTGATCAACTATTGGCATAGCCAGCTGCGTACCGGCGCCAGGGGCATCTTCGCTGGCAAGGTGACCAGATTCAACAGCAGACTGCAGCTGGCACATCCTGACTTCGTCATCCTGGACGAACACGGAGCTATGGTCGGCGGCGCCGCTCACAATGCCTCACTGGCGTCGGCCTCGAGATCAGCGCTCGTTGGCCTCTATCCGGTGACTGGCAAGTTGCGCACCTGGACCATCGCCGACTGCGCCGCGCTGGCCCTGGAGTCGCTGGCGGGAATCGAGGATCCGCTACCAGAGTGGGTTCGGCATGCGGCGCACGTGGTGGATCTGGAGGCGGCTTTCCGAGCGGTGCATCAGCCCGCGGATGAGGCGGTCGTCGCAACGGGCAAAAACCGGCTGCGGTTCGACGAGGCGTTCGCTCTGCAGCTGACGATGGCCTACCGGCGTGCTGATGCCGCCTCGCATCGGGCGATACCTCGTACTCCGAAGTCCGGGGGGCTGCTCGACGCATTCGACGAGCTGTTGCCGTTCATCCTCACCAGAGGCCAGGTCGCGGTGAGTGAGGAGATCATGGCCGACCTCGGTCGGACCCGTCCCATGCAGCGACTGCTCCAGGGCGAGGTCGGGTCTGGAAAAACCCTCGTGGCGCTTCGAGCGATGCTGGCCGTGGTCGATGCAGGCGGTCAGGCCGCATTGCTGGCGCCGACCGAAGTACTGGCCGCTCAGCACTTCCAGACCATTACGCGGATGCTGGGCGAGTTGGCCACCGGTGGCACTCTCGGTGCGCCGGAGCAGGCGACCGGTGTGGTACTGATCACCGGGTCATCCTCGGCGGGACGCCGTCGGGAGGCGACGCTGCAGGCGGCCTCAGGCACGGCAGGAATCGTCATCGGCACCCACGCTTTGCTCAGCTCCGATGTGCAGTTCGCGGATCTCGGCCTGGTCGTGGTTGATGAGCAACATCGGTTCGGGGTGGAACAGCGGGCCGCACTCAGTGCCAAGGCGGACACGCGGCCGCATGTGCTGGTGATGACCGCGACGCCGATCCCGCGCTCGGTGGCCATGACCGTCTTTGGTGACCTGGAAACCTCGACATTGCGGGAGATTCCGGCCGGGCGGGCTGATGTGACCACCGTTGTCGTGGATACGGTCCACCAGCCGTCCTGGGTTCAGCGGGGATGGCAACGCGTCGTGGAAGAGGTGGACAAAGGTCGACAGGCGTACGTGGTGTGCGCGCGCATCTCCTCCAAGAATTCGTCGGGCACAGATGGGGAGAACCTCGCCGGCAGTGGTGACGACGGAGCTGCGGCTGCGGTCGAGGACATGTTTGAAGAGCTGCGCCATGGGCCGCTGTCCGGAGTGCGGGTCGAGATGGTTCACGGTCAGCTGCCGAGTGAGGAAAAGGAAGCGGTGATGGCCCGTTTCGCTGCTGGCAAGACCGATGTGCTGGTCGCCACGACGGTCGTCGAAGTGGGTGTGGATGTGCCCAATGCCTCGGTCATGGTGATCCACGATGCTGACCGCTTCGGTATCTCCCAGTTGCACCAGTTACGCGGCCGGATCGGTCGGGGAGCTCACCCTGGAGTCTGTCTGCTGCTGACGACCGCGGAGGAGCAAAGCCCAGCGCGCCAGCGACTCGATGCTGTGGCCGCGACCCGTGATGGTTTTGCGCTTGCCGAGGTTGATCTGGAGCAGCGTCGTGAAGGAGATGTGCTCGGCGCGAGCCAGTCTGGGAGCCGATCAAGCCTGAAGCTGCTCCGAGTGTTGAAAGATGCCGAGCTGATTGCGCAGGCTCGCACTTTGGCGGAGCAGTGTATTGCTCAGGATCCGGAGCTGAATGAACCAGGATTGGCTGACATCGTGCTCGACGTAGAGATGGACGCGGCAGGAGACTGGCTGGAGCGCACATGAAGACTTGCGGGAGCGCGGTGAAATTGCGCGACCCACGAGGAACTGCGCGAGCCTCGAGGAATTGCGCGAGCCTCGAGAAACTGCGCGAGCGCAGCGAGCACCAGCCCCAGCGGCTGGCTGCGAAAGCGAGCTCAAGCCCCGGCGAGGTGTGTGGTTGAGCCGGATCATTGCAGGATCTCGAGGCGGGCAGCGGATCGCGATGCCGCCGGGCGACCGTACCCGCCCGACCACTGATCGGGTCCGTGAGGCGCTGTTCTCGGCAATCACCGCCTGGGCCGGCACAGCAGCGGCAAGCGCTGAGCGGTCCCTCGGCGGCTTGGCCTTCTGCGATTTGTACGCCGGGTCGGGCGCCGTCGGGCTGGAGGCAGCCAGCCGTGGCGCCAGTCGAGTGCTGCTCGTCGAGCGTGATCCAAGCCTGGCGCAGCTCAGCCGGCGCAACGCCGAAGCTCTCAGACTGAGCGTCGATGTCGTCGTGGCGTCTGTTGAACAGGCGCTGCGGAAGTCGCCGGCTCAGCCTTTCGATGTCGTCTTCGCTGATCCGCCATACGAACTGGACACCGCGATCGTCAGCGCCAAGCTCGATCAACTCCTGACCAACACGTGGGTGAAGAAAGGCTCGTTGATTGTTGTCGAGCGATCGCGACGCTCACCAGGCCTGGTTTGGCCGGATGTTGCTGCGAAGCGCTGGACTCGGGCCTACGGTGAGACCATCCTGGTCTTCGGATCGATTGACCCGGAGCCCGACCAGCCCGGGGAGGAGCAGCCATGACCCGAGCTGTGTGCCCGGGGTCGTTCGATCCCGCCACACATGGACACCTCGACGTCATCGAGCGGACTGCGCGGGTCGTCGATGGCGTGGTAGTGGCGGTTGGGACCAACATGTCCAAGAACGCACTTTTCACCCCAGATGAGCGGGTCGGGATGCTCATGGAGGAGTGTGCGCAGTGGAGCAACGTCGAGGTGACCCTCTTCGATGGACTGCTGGTTGACTTCTGTGCGGCTCACGGCATCGACATCATCAGTAAGGGCTTGCGGGCCACTGATTTCGGCTATGAACTGCAAATGGCTCAGATGAATCGGAAGCTGACCGGTGTGGACACCATGTTTCTGCCTACCGCCCCGCAATGGGCCTTCGTCTCATCCTCTTTGGTTCGCGAGGTAGCGATGTTAGGTGGCGACGTGACAGCATTCCTGCCAGCCAAGATCGCCGCTCAGACCATGGCGCGGGTCGCGTCTCGGAATGCGGGAGCAGCAACGGATGTGTGAGTAAAGGGTTATCTGCGCGACACTAGGGAGCAGAGCACACTCGAAAGGGGACGAGCGTGGTGGCTTTGGGGGCACGAACGCCCATAGTTGGGCAAGGAACGGCTGAGGAGAAGCTCGCGCATTTGCGCGAGCTCATTCTCAACGCGCGCGCGATGCCTATGTCGGCATCCTGCGTGATCAATCGATCCGAAGTCCTGGCGGCAATCGATGATGTGATCGAAAACCTGCCAGAAGAAATCGCAGAAGCACAACGGGTCATCGACCGGTCGGCATACAAGATTGCCGAAGGCGAAGCTGAGGCAGGCCGGATTATGGCCGAGGCGCGAGATCACGCTGCCAACCTGGCGCAGCACAGCGAGGTAATCCGAATGGCTGAACAGATCGCTGCTGAGATGCGGTCTGAGGCCGATCAGGAGGCTGCAGCCCTGCGCCGGGAGACCGATGAGTTCATCGACGCGCGGATGGCTGGTTTTGAGTCTGTGCTGCACAAGACAGCGAGCCAAGTGCGGACTGCTCGCGCTCGGTTGGCGGAGCGCAGCGGCCTGGATACCGGCGAGCTGCCCCGGCTGGACAAGCGCGCCTTCGGGGAATAGCTGGCCTTTGGGGCGTTCGTTCCTCCTCTTGATTGGTCTCGGGAACCCGATCCCAGGGGGCGCTCAGCGAGGCTCGCGGAGAAAGTTTGGCTCCGCGGCCTACCCGCCGGTAGGGTTGGGCGTCGGTCACGACGAAGAGCGGGGCCGCTCGGCTTGGAAGGATTGCGATGAGTTCGCCGCATCGCCCGCTGAACCCCCGCTCGGGTTTGGTCCTCGACACCCACGAACTGGGTCGTCGCGCGGGCGCTATGAAGGTGGTTCGAACATCCGTCGAGGCTCCTGCGGACCTGGGAATCAGCGTGATCGGCGTGCCACTCGGGTCGCCGGTCGAGCTCGATCTTCGCCTCGAGTCGGTAGTTGAGGGAGTGTTAGTCAGTGGCAGCGCCGTGGTCGAGGTGCGCGGGGAGTGCGTACGGTGCCTTGGTGAGGTCTCCGATCAGCTGGAGGTCGGCATCCAGGAGTTATTCGTCTACCCAGGGATGGAGCCGGACGACACCCTCGCGAGCCGATTGGCGGGCGACCTCATCGACCTCGAGCCGCTGCTGCGTGATGAGGTGGTGCTCGATTTGCCGTTCCAACCCTTGTGCCGGGAGGACTGCTCGGGGTTGTGCGTGGAATGTGGTGCCAATCTCAACGACAACCCCGGCCATCGCCATGAGTCACGTCTCGACCCGCGATGGGCGGCGCTGCACGGCCTTGAGGGTAGCGGCAGCGAACCTTACGATGTTTTACAGACTGCCCCACGGGCAATGAAATTTCCGGGCGAAAGCGCTCGGAGGAACGAGGAGTGAAGTCGTGGCGGTCCCAAAGAGGCGAATGTCGCGCAGCAACACCCGACATCGCCGTTCCCAGTGGAAGGCTTCCGTGCCCGCGTTGGTGACCTGTGCGAACCCGGCTTGTCGCGAGAAGCACCTGCCCCATGTGGCGTGTCCCTCCTGCGGGCAGTACGGCCCTCGCGGAGCCCGGCGACAGGTTCTCTCATCCTGATGCGGTCAGAGGCGACTGCTCTTCGCCTACCCGCTGGAGAACTGCTCAGCGAGCTCGGTATGAGTGTTGATCCTGAGCTGCTTGACCGCGCGCTGACACACCGCTCGTACGCGTACGAGCAAGGTGGACTGCCGACCAATGAGCGCCTGGAATTTCTCGGTGACTCGGTGCTCGGCTTGATTGTGACTGAGCACCTCTTCGTCACCTACCCCGACCTCTCAGAGGGCCAACTCGCCAAGCTGCGGGCGGCTGTGGTCAACTCTCGCGCTCTGGCCGACATTGCTCGGCACCTCGACCTGGGTGCTGTCATCCACTTGGGTCGCGGCGAGGAGAGCACCGGAGGACGGGATAAGTCGTCCATCCTCGCCGACACCATGGAAGCGGTGATCGGCGCAGTTTTTCTGCAGCATGGCGTCGATGCCGCACGAGGGTTCGTGCACCATCTGTTCGATCCGCTGATGGCGGAAGTGGCGACCCGCGGCGCCGGCCTGGACTGGAAGACCAGCCTGCAGGAGATCGCCTCCATGACCGGCCTCGGCGTACCGGTCTACGACGTGGTTGAATCCGGGCCCGATCATGCCAAGACGTTCCAGGCGACCGTCAACATCGACGATCAGAGCTATGGACCTGGAGCCGGCCGTAACAAGAAGGAGGCCGAGCAGAACGCTGCGGCTATGGCTTTCGCCGCGCTGAAGGGCGGTCGCGGCTCCGGTCCGATCCCCACGCGCTGACTGATCGTGTTTGATTGCTCGCTCCGCTCGCTGCGGATCACGCTTTGTAGTCCGCCTACTTCGTCGTCGTTCGCGGACGAAAGGCATGTCCGCTCACTCCTTCTCAGCATGGCGGCGCGCGATCCGGGGTTTGATTGCTCGCTCCGTTCGCTGCGGATCACTCGCTTCCGCGTTTTGATCGGTCGCTCGAGGAGGAAAAGCATTTCCCTTCCCTCTTCCTCAACACGCCAGAGCGCGATCGGTGCCCGAGCTTCCTGAGGTCGAGGTGGTACGGCGCGGTCTTGCCAGCAGCATCACTGGGCGCCGGATCGTTGGCGTACGCGTACTCCATCCACGGCCGGTGCGTCGACACCTCACGGGCCCGGCCGACTTTGAGTTGCAGACGACCGGGCGCACATTTGCGGAGCCGCGTCGACGCGGCAAATATCTCTGGTTGCCGTTTACTGATGGCGACGCAATCCTGGCTCATTTAGGCATGAGTGGGCAGTTCCGGCTCGCTGATGCCGATGCGCCGTTGGTGCCCAACACACGGATCATCTTCGCGTTCGCCGACGGCGAGCCCGGCCTGCGGTTCATCGATCAACGCATGTTCGGTGGGCTTTCGCTCTCGCCGGGCGGTGCCGAGCTGCCGGCCGAGATCGCTCACATCGCTCGCGACCCCTTCGATCCTGAATTCGATCTCGTCGATGTCGTCGCTCGATTGCGGCGGCGGAAGACCGTGATCAAAAGGGCGCTGCTGGATCAGCAACTGGTGTCAGGCATCGGCAACATCTACGCCGACGAGGCATTGTGGGCGGTTCGAATGCACTACGCGCGTCCGACCAGCACGCTGACCCGCGCCCAGGCCGGCGCCGTGATGACAGCTGCAGCCACGGTGATGGCGAACGCGTTGACCGACGGCGGCACCTCCTTCGATGCCCTCTACGTCGACATCAATGGCTCCAGCGGCTACTTCGACCGCGCGCTGGCGGTTTACGGACGAGAAGGTCAACCGTGCCCTCGTTGCGGCACACCGATCCGGCGCGAGCCCTTTATGAATCGGTCTTCCTATCGATGCCCACGGTGCCAACGTGCCCCGCGTGGCCTCGTCACACCCAAAGCGCGAACAGCTCCAGGAAAGATGGGTATCTTTTAGCGATCGTGAAACGCCTGAAGCACTACTTGCTCGTACGCCATCGGCACAACTGGGTTCTGCTCTTCCGGTTTGGCCTCGTTGGCGCATCGGGCGTCGTCGTCAACATGTTCGTTGCGATCCTGTGCAACAAGATGGGTCCCGATGAGAATGGCATCTTCTTCGATCTGCCATTCACCGACTTCAATGTCCGCTGGTACCACGCGTACTCCACGATCGCGTTCCTCGTCGCGAACATGTGGAATTTCGAGCTCAACCGGCTTTGGACCTTCCGCAGCGCGAAACACGCTGGCTGGTTCCGGGAGTACTTTCCCTTCCTTACCGTTGGCATCCTTGCCCAAGTGGTTGGCCTGGGCGTTCTAACCCTCTTGATGCACCCTGACTCGATCTTCTCGCTGTCCCAGACCTACTTCGATGACTCGACGGGCTTCCGCACCCGGTTCTACTGGGCGCAGCTGATCACGATCGCGTTCGTTACTCCGCTTTCCTTCCTGCTGAACAAGTTCTGGACCTTCTCTTCGGTACGCGGCAAGCACCAGGTGACCGAAAAGGCTGACGAATCCTTGGAGAGCGAGCACCCGACGGCCGGCGTCTGAGGAGTCGATCCCGGCTGCAATCGCGGACCCGCCCTGCAACGTACCCAGAGTCGGAGGCGCCGTCAGTTAGAGTGAGGTCGCCTTCCGCAGCGGATCGACGCCTGAGCTCACACCGTCGAGAGGTGGGACGTTGTACCTCAAGAGCCTGACCTTGCGCGGATTCAAGTCCTTCGCGTCCGCGACAACTCTCAGTTTCGAGCCCGGCATTACCTGTGTCGTCGGCCCGAACGGCTCCGGCAAGTCCAACATCGTTGACGCTCTGAGCTGGGTGATGGGTGAACAGGGCGCGAAGACGCTACGTGGCGGGAAGATGGAGGACGTCATTTTCGCGGGCACGTCTGGCCGCGCGCCGCTGGGTCGCGCGGAGGTCGTGCTCACCATCGACAACTCCGACGGCGCGCTGCCGATCGATTACTCCGAAGTCACCATCTCCCGAACCATGTTCCGCAACGGCGGCTCCGAGTACGCCATCAACGGCAATGTGACGCGTCTGCTCGACATCCACGATCTGCTCAGCGACTCCGGAATCGGCCGGGAGATGCACGTCATCGTCGGTCAGGGACAACTCGACTCGATCTTGCAAGCTACCCCGGAGGGGCGCCGTGGCTTCATCGAAGAAGCAGCAGGAGTGCTCAAGCACCGCAAGCGCAAGGAGAAGGCTCTCCGCAAACTGGAGGCTTGTGAGGCGAACCTGAACCGATTGTCGGATTTGATCGAGGAGATCCGACGGCAGCTCAAACCGCTCGGCAGGCAAGCTGAGGTGGCAAGGAAGGCGGCCATCATCCAGGCTGAGCTGCGCGACGCCAAGGCGCGGCTGCTAGCCGATGATTTGCGTCAGGCCACACAGGCGTTGCAGTCCGAGCTTGCAGATGAGCGGGCAATGACTGAGCGCCGTCAGGCCCTGGAGCAGGCGCTCGAGGCCGCCCGAGCGGCGGAGGTAGCCGCGGAAGAAGCGGTGCGGCAAAGCGTCCCGAGACTGAGTGCCGCCCATGAGACGTGGTATTCCCTCGCCGCCTTACGGGAGCGGATCGCCTCCACACTCTCCATTGCGCGGGAGCGGATGCGGCAAGCTGAGGACGAACCAGGAGAGCTCCTCGTGATGCGCGACCCGGACGAGTTGGACCGGGAGGCTGCGCGGGTTGCGGCTCAGGAGGAGCAGCTGTCGGGTCACCTGGAGGAGAAGGCGGCGGCCTTGCAGGCTGCCACGGCACACCGAAATGCTTGCGAGGACGCCCAGCGTGCCGAGGAAAATCGCCTGGCGGCGCTCATCCGAGCGGCTGCTGACCGGCGTGAAGGTCTGGCCAGGCTTACCGGCCAGGTCAACTCACTGCGCAGTCGTGGCGAAGCAGCGGCCGCCGAGATCACCCGCCTAGCCACTGCGCAGAGACAGGCCGCGGAGCGGGCGGAACTAGCCTCTCGGGCGTTCACCGCTCTTGAGAACAAGGTGGCAGGCCTCGATGCGGGTGAATTCGGCCTGGATGCAGATCATGAGGCGGCGCTCGAGGTGCTGGACGGCATTGAGAAGCAGCAGGCTGAGCTGGGACGTCGGGAGCAGGCCGCGATTCAAGAGCGGGCGGCCCTCGCGGCGCGGGTGGAGGCGCTGCGCGTGGGGGTGAACGGCAAAGATGCAACTTCGGCCTTGCTTGCTGCCACCGATCGGTTGAACGGGCTGCTGGGCTCAGTCGCGACGCTGGTCAAGGTCCGTTCCCCATACCAAGCGGCGATTGCAGCGGCCTTCGGTGCGGCAGCGGATGCGGTGGCGGTAGCCGGCGTCGATACGGCGATAGCTGCGTTCGACCATCTCAAGGCCGAGGATCTGGGACGGGCCGGACTGTTGCTCGGTGGCGTGATCGAGACCGAGCGCTCCGACACCTGGCCAGCGCTTCCCGATGGGGCACGGTACGCCGTCGAACTGGTCGAGGTACCTGATCAGCTCAATGCGGCCGTGCA
>JAJTCL010000078.1 GCA_021323255.1 Propionibacteriaceae bacterium
AGGCCGCGAAACGCGCATTGTTAAGAATCCCCTGAGTTTGACCGTCCGATCGACGCAGACGGTGAAGTGATTTAGGAATCGCACAGCCTAATCGCGGCTTAGTGAAAATCTAAGTGAAGAATCCGTAATGAGAAGAACTGTTGTTAATCCGGTCCGGACGAGGCGAAGAATAACGATTCCGTCGCGACAAAACCGCCGATGATGTGAAGAGTGTTCGGTCGGAATAACGATCAGGCCACATTCCACGGCATTCCCCTCCGGGAGGCCGAGGCCTCGGGGTGAGCGACATACTTCAACGCTAGAAGGTCCACCGGCCCGGTTCGGATAGGCGGGCGATCCCGAACGGCGAGTCGATGGGGTGGCGCCGCCACGCCGCCCAACTTTGTTCGCAATCGGCCTGCTCAACCGATCTGTAGACGCTAATTGGTTCGTGGCGGTGGGTACCTGGGTCGGTGCCGGGGTTACCTTGATCGCGGTGATCGCGGTGATCGCGGCGGCGATCGTGTTCCTCTCGGAGGGCGTCGCGAGGCGCCGAGAGGAACGACGTAGGCAGCTCGCCGACGCAGCGGCGGAAGGCTGCTCGGCATCGACCGGGGTAGGCGACCTATCCGGCCAGATGCTCCTCCGGGAATCGCGGCGATCGAGGAGCGTCACGAACGCTCGGTAACGCGTTCAGAGGCCCACTGAGGCCATGACGCCACCAAGCAACGCAAGGGCCTGCCGACTCGGTTGAGTTCGGCGGTCCTGGGGGCCTTTATGCGGCTGCTTCGCCGCTTATCGGTGTCATGGCGTCTAGGCGGTCCCATTCGGTGTGGGCCACGACGTATTCAATCTCGCCGGTCGCCTTGTTCACCAGCGGCACTAGGCCGGGGATGATGACCAGATTCGGGTCGTCCTCAGCCGTGCCGCGCACCACGAGGTAATGCGTGTCGTCTTCCCAGCCGTCAGCCTCAATCTGGTAGGTGCCCTGGGTCCAGTCCGCCTGCTCAGCGGCGCGGACAATCTCCTTGGCTTCAGCGAAGGTAATCATGCTTCCCTGCTATCGCGGCTGTGTTGTCAAACGGACGACGGCGCCCGCTACGTCAGGGAATCGCCTGGGATGAATTACGGACGGCTTGTCTGGCCAGCGGATGATCACCACGGTCGGGTGCTCGCTGGTTTCGACCAGTTCAATGGTTAGTACGTCTACAGCGGTGAGCTGGGCAGAGGCCAGCTGGGTAATTTGGGACATTGGGACTCGCTTCCGATGTAAGTGGGTTCCTGGCCCGTCGGGAGCTGCAACTCCTGGCGGGCCGCTTATTTGTTGATGTTGAAAATGCGGGTTTGTGTGTGCACTTGTGAGTGCAAGCTGCGGGACTAGGCGGGAGAGGCGTGATAACAACCCAGATGGGAGACGCCGCCCCCGCGTAAAAGTGACTGAAAATGACCGTCAGAGAGAGTCGGTGACGGACGGGCGGTGCTTACAAGACAGCTGCGCTACCGATTGCGCCACGCCAGCATTGATCGATATTTCGCCTCGTCGGAGATGTTCTAGCCGCCGCGCGAAGTCCGCATCGAGCCTTCACATCTTGTTGTATCTGCACGCTGCGTGCAATCAGATTGGCTGCACCGTCCACGGCCCTTCTGTGCGATCGTACCGACCAGATGTTGGCGGTGTCGGCAGTGGTTGCGATGCTCGCGTGACGCGACAGCGCGTACGACAGATCGTCAGGGCATCCAGGACGCAGCCCGCCAGGGGGGCGGCCGCATTTACGTTGCATCCCGTGGAGCGTCGTAGGGTAGAGCCACTTCGGCCGACAGGGAGCTAGATGAGTCAGCTCATCGAGGATCGCGTTCAGCAGGGTCGCGACGCGTACCGCCGGCACGCATGGCACGACGCCGTCGCTTCGCTTCGGGAGGCTGACTCCGAAACAGCGCTGTCTCCCGAAGATCTCGCACTCCTGGCAGAGGCGGCATGGTTCGCCGGGGACCCCGACACGGCAATCGAGGCCCGGGAGCGGGCGCATGCCGGATATCTGGAGCAGGGCGACAAATGCCACGCAGCCGAAATGGCTCTACAACTTGCCGCCAGTCATTCCGACCGTCTGGAAACCGCCATTGCGAACGGCTGGTTCGGCAGAGCGAAGAGACTGCTAGAACAAACCACACACGAATGCGCAGCGCATGGCTGGCAGGCAGCGTCGCTGGCCTATATTGCGATCCGCACTGGCAACACCGAGGAAGCACTCCGTCAGGCAAAGCTGGCGCAAGACATCGGCGAACGACTCGCCAGACCAGCGATTCAATTCCTCGGCATCCAGCAACAGGGCTATGCCTTGGTCGCCATGGGCCGTGTTGAGGATGGTCTGGCCCTGATTGACGAATCCACAGTGGCGGCCGTCAGCGGAGAGCTGGATCCGTTGACAACTGGAAGGATCTATTGCGCCA
The DNA here is from genome assembly GCA_021323255.1 of Propionibacteriaceae bacterium. Classification (GTDB taxonomy): domain Bacteria; phylum Actinomycetota; class Actinomycetes; order Propionibacteriales; family Propionibacteriaceae; genus Microlunatus. The sequence continues at coordinate 2,428 of JAJTCL010000078.1, forward strand.
CGATCAATGTCTGCCGCAATCTTGCCGACTGGCGGCGAGCGCTGGAGTGGACTGATGCTGCGGAACGCTGGTGCCATCAGCAGGGGGTCTCCGGCTTTCCCGGAGTCTGTCGGGTACACCGCGCGGAAATCATGCATTTCCGGGGCTCCTGGGCCGACGCCGAGCGAGAGGCGAAGCGTGCCTGCGAGGAGCTCAGCAGATACGACCTGCCGTTAAGTGGTGAGGCCCAGTACGCGGTCGGCGAAGTGCGGCTTCAAGTCGGCGACCTGCACGGTGCCCAGGAAGCCTTCCGGCAGGCACATCAGCTCAGCCGGATGCCAGAGCCAGGTATGTCTCTGCTTCGGCTGGCGCAAGGCGATGCCTCGGGTGCCTACCTCTCCATCAAGCGGGCATTGGCCGATGTCGAGTCGCGTACGTTCATTCAAGCCAAACTGCTGCCCGCTGCCATCGAGATCGGACTCGCTGCCGAAGACCTCGACTCCGTTGCGCAGCACGTCGCTCAGCTCGAGCAGATCGCCGGTTCTTTCGGGACGACAGCGGTCACCGCGGCAGCCGACTATGCCCGAGGCCTGTACCTGCTTGCCCGCGGCGATGCGGCGACGGCGATGGCGAGACTTCACCACGCGATCGAGCTTTGGCATGAGATCGGCGCTCCTTATGAGACTGCCAGAGCACGTACGACACTCGGCGAGGCGCTACGTGCAGATGGCGACGAAAACACCGCTCGGCTGGAGTTCGAATCAGCGAAGGTCGCCTTCGAACGTCTTGGTGCCCTCTTGGACGCGAAGCGGGTAGGGCAGCTGCTCGGCGAGGAGCAAGGCACCGCCGCACGGGCCGGCGAGCGGGTGAAGAGAACCTTCGTGTTCACCGACATCGTCGGCTCTACACCACTCGTAGAGGCACTCGGTGATGACGCCTGGCAGGAACTGATCCGCTGGCATGATCAAAGCTTGCGGGCGATCTTCAACCGCTACGGCGGGGCCGAGGTGCGACAGACCGGCGATGGGTTCTTCGTTGCCTTCGAGGACGCTGCGGCAGCGATTGAGGCGGCCGTCGCAGTCCAGCGATCACTGGCAGAACAGCGCCGGAGTCAGGGTTTCGCCCCCCAGGTCCGAATCGGGTTACACGAGGCGGAGGCTTCCACCCGTGCCATTGACTTTGCCGGACGAGGGGTCCACGAGGCCGCTCGAATCGGCAGCCTTGCCGGTGGCGGCCAGATCCTTGCCAGCCTGAACACGGCGCAGAGCGCCGCCGCGCGATTCCCGCTCTCCGCGCCGCGTTCGGTCACCTTGAAGGGTGTCTCCCAGCCCGTCGACGTGGTGACGATCGAGTGGATGTGAGCGAGTCCCAAGAGTCGCCTGCCATGTGACGGTTTATCGAACCGCACCCGCGATGGGCTAGAAGACCCCCGGGCCGGCGACGAAGGCCGTTCCGCGACCGGTGAGCCTGGCCTCTTCACCCGCGCTCAGCAGTGCCGCCTGGCCGCGTACAAGGTCAAGTTCTGCTGTCGGCGACTTGGCCGTGAGATCACCGTCGGTCACTAGCAATACCCGTCCGCTTCCGGCCGCTGGAACTGCCACCAGCTCGCCGTGCGGCTCAAGGCGCCAGAGAGCGAACTCCGGAGCCGGCGTCGGATAGCGCCAAACTCCCCACGACTCCTCGATGGGTGTGATCAATCCCCGCAGACCCGGTGTGAAATCCAAGATCGCAAGCAACTCGTCAACGTTGACGTATTTCGGTGTCAGACCGCCGCGCATCACGTTGTCGGAGTTGGCCATGACCTCTATACCGCCTCCCTTCAGATAGGCGTGCAGATTTCCAGACGGCATGAACAGCGCATCGCCCGGCTGCAAGGTGATCCGGTTCATCAGCAGAGCAGCCAGTACGCCAGGGTCCCGCGGGTAATAAGTATTGAGTTCGCAGGCGGTACGTGCGAAATGCGCCAGATCATCGGACCCCTGCACCACTTCAGCGGCCTGCACGATCTCAGAGACGACGGTCCGCTCATCTGGCCCAAGGCGCAGCAACCGTGAAAACACCAGTCTCAAACGATCGGGGGCCGGTAGGTCGGCGTCGGCCAAAGGAGCAACCAGCTTGAGCGCATTGTCAACTGCCAGCCTCTGGAACATCTGATAGGTCTCACGTGGTTCACGGAATCCGCAGAGCGCGTCAGTCTCGGCTAATGCACACAGCAGTTCCGGCTTCGGCCAGCCGTCGCGGTAGGTCCGGTGTAGCGCGTCTCTAGGAACGCCAGCGGCCTGTTCACGGGCGTAGCCCGCCTCGGCTTGCTCGCGTGACGGATGAGCCTGCAGCGACAGCGGTTGTTCGGCCGCGATGATCTTGAGCAGAAAGGGCAGTCGCGGACCGAACGCCTCAACCGCGGCCCAGCCCACTACGCCCACCGGGTCATCAGCGACAACTTTGTCTAAGGGTTCGCCGTCCACGATGGAGGGGGCGAGAGGATGCGCGCCGAGCCACAGCTCGGCCTGTGGTTCACCCGTGGGTTCGGTGCCAAGCAACTCCGGAATGGCGGTCCGCGAACCCCAGGCGTACGGCTGAATCACCCCCCTCAGCCGCTCCATCACGATTCCTCCCGCTGTGGCCTTGGATCACCTACGACAGATTGCCAGAGGGCGAGCGTACGCGACACAGCCAGCGAATCGCGCCACGGGACCATCGGTGACTCCACTTCGCCGGCCCGCAGGCAACGCATGACTTCTTGGGCCTGGAAGGTGTAACCGGCACCGGGCCACTGAGTCACCAGTACCTCAGGCGCCACATCACGATGATGACCGCGATAGACCAGCATTTCCTTTGGAAGGATGAAGAAATCGTTGATCATGATCCGGCCGAAGCTGCCGAACACCTCGAGGGTGGTGGGCAGATCCGCCTCCAGGGAGCAGATCACCGTTGCGGTGCCGGCTGGGCGGTTCCCAGTGGCCGGGTAGTTCAGCACAGCGGCAGCGTGACTGTCCACACCGGTCGCTGCGTGGCTGCCGTACCCGAACAGATCGGTCGGCTCACCCAGAAAAAGATTGACCATATGGAGCGGATATACGCCGGCATCAAGGATCACCCCGCCGGCCTGGGCAGGATCAAGCAACCGGTGGGTCGGCGGCCCCCGAAACGCGAAACCGAAATTGGCTGAAACATGCCGGATCTCACCAAGCTCACCTGAGGCTGCCAATGCCGCTGCTTTGCGAAGCAGCGGGTTGGTACGAGTCCAGAGCGCCTCCATCAAGAACAAGCCGCGCTCATCCGCCAGGTTGATCAGTTCCGCAGTGTCATCGGGACTGGTAGTCAGGGGTTTCTCAACGAGGACAGACTTTCCGGCTTCCAGGCACAGCTTGGCGGATGCAAAATGATCATGATGGCTCGAGGCGACATAAATGACATCAACATCAGGATCTCCGGCCAAGTCCGCGTAGGAGTCATAGGCGCGGGGAATGTCATGATCAGCCGCGAATGCCATCGCCCTCTCGAGCGTACGGGAGCCAACGGCGACGAGTCGTGCCTCGTCCGAAAGCAGGGCAAGATCACGAGCGAACACCGATGCGATGTGCCCGGTTGCGAGGATGCCCCAGCCTGTGAGAGCCGTCACGATCCCATCCAACAGCATTCGGTACTGCCAGTGTCGAAGTGGCCGAGTCGGCGATCAGCGACTATGTTGCTCCCTTGTGGCGTACGGGGAGCGGCTGAGAGCAAGCTGGTCCAAATCACGCGAGCCGACGAATGACATCGATGTGATTTCACTTTACGATGAGCCTATGATTGTCGCTTCGAGCCCTCCGCATGACGGTAAAGAGCCGCTTGCTGAGTTGAGTCTGCGGGACGCCGAGATCCTCACCTTTGAGCGACAGTGGTGGAAGTTCGCCGGAGCGAAGGAGCAGGCGATCCGGGACAAGTTCCAGATGTCGGCTACGCGCTACTACCAGGTTTTGAATGCCTTGATCGATAAACCGGAGGCGCTGGCTCAGGATCCGCTACTCGTCAAGCGGTTGCGTCGACTGCGCGCCACCAGGCAGCGCAACCGTTCAGCCAAGCGATTGGGCATCGATCTCACGATCGAGTGAGCTTCAGCCTTCCCAGCACCGCACGTACGCCTTCAGCGATCGGTCTGACCGGATAGTCGATGTAGCCACCCATGGCAAGCCCGGCCTGCCGCTCGAAGAAGTTCCGTGCCGCGCGGTCCCCGGTGCGCAGCACCGACCAGCCCATGAAGATGACGTAGGGGATGTAATAGGGCAGTCCGAGGCAGTAGAGGTACTGCCAGGTGTGGCATTCTTCGTGCTTGATCAAGTCGGGATACGTGCCCAACATCTGCTCCCAGCTGGTGCTCGTGGTGAGTACATTGCCGATCGTGAATGCGCCAGCGACGGGAAACTTGAAGCGGTAGCCCTCACCGAGGTACAGGCCGCGTGGACCGCGCTTGATGCTGGCCCGGCCGAGCTTGGCTACTGCCAGCCCGACGATGGTGCTGACATTGACGTAGTTGCCGACGAAGCGAAACCACTGCCACCCGGTCGTCGGCCCGCTAGGTTCCACGGTCTCAATCCTGGCAGCGCCCACCCTGTGCTGCTTCACGGCACGCGAGCCTTCAGCGGCGCGCTGTAGGCAGCTGCCAAGCAGGTGATCAGGGCGCAGGCACGACCGCTTATCTCAAGGGCCGGATGGACTTCCCAGGATGCGGACCACCAGTTCGTCAAATCACACGCCACCTCTAGGCTGAGCCGTGTTCATCCAGAGGGGACGAGGGAACGGCCCGACGACTCCCCGGCAACCGGCTGACCGATCAGACACGGTGCCAACTCCGACTCGGTCGAAAGCCGGCTGAGAAAGATGAAAAAGGACTGATCATGACTGCGGTGGTCGACACCGATCCAGCTTCCGCCCCAGACGTCCGGACAGGCGCCTTCGGAAACGCAAAGCACCTGGTCTGTCGCGAATGCGGAGCGATCTCAGCGCTCGGACCTTTCTACGCCTGTACCGAGTGCTTCGGTCCGCTCGAGGTCGGCTATGAGTTTCCGACCATCACCCGCGAACGGATCGAGGCGGGCCCGCGGAGCATCTGGCGGTATGCCCCGCTCTTGCCGGTCCCAGCCGACATCGCCACCTTCCGCTCTACCGATCCCGGGTTCACCCGGCTGGTGGATGCCCGCCATCTTGCGGATGATCTTGGTCTGAAACAGCTCTGGGTCAAGGACGACTCAGGCAATCCCACGCATTCCTTCAAAGACCGCGTTGTCGCCGTCGCCCTTTCGGCGGCCCGCGAGCTGGGGCTTGAGGTTCTGGCTTGCCCTTCCACCGGGAACCTCGCCAATGCTGTTGCCGCAGCCGCTGCCCGGGCAGGCATCAAGTCGGTTGTCCTGGTACCTGCCAATCTCGAGCGGCAGAAAATCTTGGCTTCCGCCGTCTATGACACGACTCTGATCGCGATCGAGGGCAGCTACGACGACGTCAACAAGCTCGCCACCGAGATTGCTGCTGAAGAAGAGGGTTGGGCTTTCGTCAACGTCAACGTCAGGCCCTATTACGCTGAGGGCTCGAAGACTCTGGGGTATGAGATCGCCGAGCAGCTGGGCTGGCGGATTCCCGACCAAGTCGTGGTCCCCATTGCTTCCGGCGCACAGCTGACCAAGATCGACAAAGGCTTTCGCGAACTGATCAAGCTCGGTCTGGTGGAGGACAAGCCATTCGTGATCTTCGGCGCGCAGGCGACCGGCTGCTCACCGGTAGCTCAGGCGTACCGCGCCGGTCTGGATTTTGTGGCACCGGTGAAGCCGGACACCATTGCCAAGTCCCTGGCCATCGGCAACCCGGCGGACGGGCCTTATGTGCTGGATGTGGTGCGGCGTACCGGCGGTGTGGTCGCCGATGTCGACGATGACACTCTGGCTGCGAGTATTCAGCGCCTGGCACGTACCGAAGGCATCTTTGCAGAGACGGCCGGCGGAGTCACGATCGGCGTCACGGCCAAACTCCTGTCCGACGGCGTGCTCGATCCTGAGGCGGAAACCGTGGTGATCAATTCCGGTGACGGCCTGAAGACGCTTGATGCGATCTCCGACCGCGTGGGGCCGGAGATCACTATTCCGCCGCGCTACGACGCATTCACCGACTTCTGGAAGGGTTCCGATTCATGAGTACCACCGTCCGCATTCCCACGATCTTGCGCACCTACACCGGGGGTGCGGGAGAGGTGACGGCTGACGGCAGCACGTTGTCCGAGGTTCTGGACTCTTTGGAGGGCAATCATCCAGGGATCCGGGCGCGGATCCTGGACGACTCCGGCGCGCTGCGCCGCTTCGTCAATGTCTACGTCGGCGACGACGATGTGCGTTTCATCGGCGGTCTGGACGCTCAGGTTGCTGAGGGGACCAAGATCTCGATCATTCCGGCCGTTGCGGGTGGGGCCGCGAGCTAGCCATTCCCGATTACCGGAATAAGTCGAGGTTGGGTGTCTCGACTGAGGTTGTGGAGGGTATGAAGTTGCCCAAGTAGCCCAGCTATGAAGCAGCTGAGTAGCCAGTGCCGATCCACGGGCCTGACCGGGAGTTGATTTCATGACCGTCGCAACCCAACCACGCAATCGTTATCTTGACCGCCCTTCGCCCAGCAGCCTCGCTGATGTCCTCGACACGATCTTGGACAAAGGCTTGGTGATCGATATTTACGTTCGGGTGTCCCTGGTGGGCATCGAACTGCTCACGATAGATGCACGCATCGTTATTGCCAGTGTCGACACCTACCTGCGTTTCGCCGAGGCGGTGAATCGGCTCGATCTGACACAGGATGGGTCCAAAGGACTTCCCGAGCTGGTGGAGGACATGACATAGGGGGTTCCCAGCGCAAGACTGCAGCGCAATTGAGGCAGTGAAGAAAGTGCTAGCTGTCGAGCTTCGCGGGCGCGCCCTGTGTTCATCATTTGGCCAAGAAAGGCCAACCAAGTTCGCCGACGGGGTACGCCGAAGCCGCTGTCCGCGTACGGCGTCAGGGCAAGATGGTGGCTGTCCGCCCCGCCGCCGTACTCTGGGACGGCAGATGGGTGCTGAGCAGCTAGTCCAGCGCTGAGCAGCTAACTCAGCAGGGAGGTAGCCCTTGTCGGGAAGTAGCCGCGCGGCCAAAGAGCTCACCGTCATGATGACCGATGTGGTCCGCTCGACTGCGCTGCGGCGGGCCCGCGGTGATCGGGACGCTGACGACATTCTGGGGTTGCAGGCTGCGATTGTGCAGGACCAGGTCAGAGAATTCGGCGGCCGCTTGCACAAGTCCTTGGGCGATGGCTTCCTGATCTCCTTCCCGAGCACCGTGGCAGCGGTCCGTGCCGCCGCCGCCATCCAGAGCGCCTTGCACGAGCACAACACCGCCGATCCCCAGCACGCCGTTGAGATCCGCATCGGCATCCACA
>JAJTCL010000437.1 GCA_021323255.1 Propionibacteriaceae bacterium
CCCACCACGTCATAGACGATCGCTTTCACCAAATACCTTCCAGGTTGGCTGCGGTGACGAAGGACTCATCGAGCAGCTTGGGTGCATCGCCCAGCATGTAGAGCTTGCCAAACCCCCGGCACCTACAGATAGTCGGTGATCTCGAAGCCGGCAAAGAGCATGCTGTTCCATCAGGAGGACCGTGTCACCCTCCTCGCGGCGATGGCCTCGAAGATGACGTCGACCCACACCGGGGCCAGACCCGGCAAAGGCCGGTCGGGCAACAGCAGGCTGGGCTTCCCCTTCTGCATCAGCCTTGGGTCCGTTGGAGGGTCCGCTGAGGGACTCGTAAGCCATCCGCTTGTAGTGCCTCCGTGGGCCGCCAGTGACGAGTCTCCTGTGTGCGGAAGCCTGGTGAACTGACAAGGTGTGCCTCATGGAGTCAGAACGGGAGGATCTACTGGTCTTCTATAGCCGTTATCTCAAACGATGCAATGAGCATCGGTTCGACGAACTCGGCGAGTTCGTCGCTGACGACGTCAACGGACCGACGAAGGGACTTAGCCGATACATCGCTGGCTTGCGCGCGGTTATCGAGGCATTTCCTGACTATCAGTGGGAGCTGCAGCATCTGCTGGTCGATGGCCAGGGGCTGGCTGCGCGCTTGTCCGGGACGGGCACCCACACCGGCCCCTTCCGCGGAATAGCAGCAACAGGGCGGGTCATCCGCACTCAGGAGCTCGTGATCTATCGAATAGGCGACAACAAGATTGTTGACTGCTGGGGTGACCTCGGCTCCACGGTCCGTGACGAGTTAACCTCCGGGTCACCGGTGACTGACGGCGCAAGCGTCTGGACAGCCCGTGAACCGGTCCTTCTGTGACGGCATGGACCCAGCAGACTCCTCGCTGGTCACGTGCGGCCACAGTCAGCCGCGGTTGTACTTGCTCCGCCAATCCGTCGCCTGGTAGGGATCGGTGATTTCTCGCAGGATTGTCAGCGCCTCCCGAAGCTGTGCAGTCCTGGTCTCGCCGAGATATGCCGTCCATTGCGCCTCGACTTCGGCGACCACACGCATGCTGGCCTGCACCGCCGCGGCGCCGCGCGGGGCGACGCGAACCAGGCGCGCGCGACCATCCCGCGGATCGGGCGTCCGCTCAACATAGCCGGCGCGCTGGAGCTGGTCGACCAAAAAGCCAACTGTCTGCTTGGTCAGGACGGCCGCCTCGGCGAGGTCGGTGATCCGCGACCCATCCTGGTCTATCCGTTGGAACACCCTCGCCTGTGCGAGTGTGATGTCGTAGCCGGCTGCATCCAGCGCATCGAGGACTGCCTTCTCCATCGCGCGGTACGGGATGAACAGCAGCAGACCAAGGTTCAACTCGTCCTGCGTACCGGGAGCCGAGCCCGGCGCTTCGCCGCCCAAGGACGCCACCACCTCTTTACTGATTGATCCAGGCAACTAGTCAGATAATCATACTAAATGGGACTCCGCATGGGGATTGATATTAGTCAGAATATCTGACTAGAATCGTCAGATCATCGTACCAACTCAGAACTAGTCAATCGAGGGGCGTTGAGGTTATCCGAGATGAAGCGTCCACTGGCGGGCACCCTCAAACTCGCATCCACCGAGCCCGATTCAAGCCAACCTAAATTGCCTGAGGCAGCACGAGGCACCTCCACACAGCGAGCCCAAGGAGGCTTGATGGATCGAGAGGAGAGCTGGCGGGTGATTACCGAGCAGCGGTTGGGCCTTGCTCGGCTGCTCGAGGGGCTGTCCGACGACGAATGGGAGCAGCCATCGCTGTGTGCCGGATGGCGCGTCCGCGACGTCGCCGCGCACGTGTCATTGATTGCCCTGCCGCCATCGCCGGGCACTCTGCTCGTGGATCTCCTCCGGGCCCGCGGCAGCTTTCATCGGCTGAACACCATGGCCAGCCGGCGTCGGGCAGAGCGCGCGCCAAACCAGCTAATCGCAGACCTGCGCCAGCACGCTGGCTCCCGCAAAATCCCCATCGTGTCGGACCAGCGCAATGTCCTCTTCGATCTTCTCGTCCACGTGCAAGACATTGCAATCCCGCTCGGTGTTGACCTGCCGATGCCTCTCGTTCCCGCCGCTGCCGGAGCCACCCGCGTTTGGTCGATGGGATGGCCATTCTGGGCACGCCGCCAACTTCGCGGGCTGCGGCTGCGCGCCACCGATACCAACTGGTCCGCCGGCGCCGGGGCAGAACTGCGGGGACCGATCGGAATGCTTCTGCTGCTATTGACCGGGCGCACCATGACCGCGCTGCCACACCTGTCAGGGCCCGGCGTACAGACAATCATCGAGCGCGCCGCGATACCGGGTGCAGAGGCTGACCAAAGCTGATCATCAGCCTTCACGACAATCACCAGGACCCAACCCTTAAGACCAATGAGGAGGTTGCAGGATGTACGGGGTCATAACCACTATCCCAGCACCGGTCGAGATGTACGACGCAATGCATGCCGAGTGGCTCAAGCGAGTCGGCGCGTCCGTCGACGGCCTGCTAGTACACATCGGGCGAGCCGCGACCGACGGCTTCCAGACGCTCGAAGTCTGGGAGTCAAAAGAGCACTACGACCGCGCCAACACCGACATCGTCTTTCCTCTGATGCGGGAGCTGGCTGGCGATGAGCGTGCACCCT
>JAJTCL010000438.1 GCA_021323255.1 Propionibacteriaceae bacterium
GCAGACAGTCGCTGCAGGCCCCAAAACCACAGGGCGTACGCCAGGATCCCGCTGATCAGAACGAGGTAGATGAGCCCACCGATATTGCGCGCCGTGAGGTGGTCGGGCAGTCCTTCGATGAGCAACGTGGCAGGAAGCAAGGTGAGCCCAGCGAGCAGGAAAGTCCAGCCGGTTACGCCAATGGAGGTCATTCCCTCGGGGAGGCCCCACCGCTTGGTCAGTACCGTAGCCACGCTGAACATGATCGCGGCGGCGGCCATGGCCACCAGGCCGAGAACATCCAGCCGGGCGTCTGATCGGAGAACCAGCAACGCAACCCCCAACGTCCCGACGATGCCAGCGATGATCTGAACCGGCCGGATCCGGCTACCGAGCAACGGCACCGAGATCACCACGACAAGCAGGGGGCTCAACGAGTTGATCACAGCCGCTACGCCACCTGGCAACCGGTAGGCGGCGATGAAGAGGAGCGGAAATAGGCCTGACGCGTAAAGCACCGAGAGCACGAAGAAGCGCGCCATCCAACGACGCGGCGGGATGGGGCTGCCCATGATCAATACCAGGCCGGTGGGCAGCGAGCGCATCAGGGCAGCCAGCAGCGGGCGGCCAGGTGGCAGGAATTCAGTGGTCAGCACGTACGTGGTGCCAAAGATGATCGGAGTCAGTGCGGCCGCGTATCCCCACCCACCGGTGTGTCGGTCTGTTATCGCTGCTGTCGTCGACCCGCTCTCGGCCGTCACGCGGATTCTCTCGTGGTCTCCGCGGTAATGATCAGATGGCTGGTCGAAGAGGTACTGATCCAGCGTTCACAGTGACCGAGATAATCCTGGCTCAAGTATCCAGATTGCCGGTCAGATCGGTCCATGATCATCGCCTGAGAGGCGGTTGCGATGGTACGGAGGTTGGGCTCATCGCAGATGACAGCAAGCAACCGCATGGTCTGCCTGATCGCGTTCACCTCCAACGTTGCCAGCACATACGGCTGGCTGGTCCAATATTGCCCACCCGGAGCTGGTATCGGTGACGAAATCCCGCGAGGCGTAACCGGCCTTGACGGTGATCGTGTGGGGATCGGCCAGCTGTTGGGTGATGGACTGCCGTTCCATGTCGGTGAGACCAGTCGGAGCCGCGTCATCGGGTCGGCGCCGAGCCTGCAGATCGGACAGGTAGTGCGGCGCTGGAGAGTCTGGATGGAATTGCGGGATGCTCCGGGCCGGCGGGGCAAGCATCTCGGCGGCCCGCCGCTTGTTTCGCCTGCGGTCCCACAGAGCCAGAGTGCCATACGAGTGCGTGCTGGCCCGAGGGATAGCTGTGGCGGCGATACACGGCGGCTTCGCATCATGATCAGCTCGGCCGCTGACTGGACTAATTGAGCGAAACCGGCCGAAGGGCCGTTCGGGTGGCGCTGTAAATGAAAGGGCCGGGCTCGTCCAATCGACGCTCTAGGGCTCGCCACTGACAGCAGAGCGCTTCCAACTGCGCCCAGGTTCCGACGGCTTCCGGACCAGCGAGCGCCACCATCCGGGCTCCGCTGTCGCGCACAGCCGCTATCTCCGCCCGATTTCTGGCAATCCTTGAATCGCGAGTGATGATCAACCAGCCCAACGAAGCAACCTGAGGAATCCACACGTCATCTTTGACGGCAGTCGTTGTTATCGGGCACGCGGGACGAGTCCTGCGGTGCAGTGTCCCGCCGGGGTCTCCCGGATAAGTCACGTCGGCTCGAACCTGAACCAGAACCTTTGCCAATCCGAGGACGTCGGCGTCGAAGTAGAAGCGGACGACAGCCGGCTTCCACGGCCGCATCACGCCGCTCGTGCCGAGTTCTCGTACGCCAATGCCCAGCGCAGGTCACCGATGTCAAGACCGAAGGCCTCGGCAACCTCGGTCAAGTCCTCACCGGACTCCACGTGCTCCCAGAGTGCCCCAGTGCTAATTCCTTTGATCGCCGGCTTGCCGAAGCGGACGTCGGGCGCCATACGCACGGGGGACTGAGGATCGTCGTGTGGCCGCCAACTCACAGCAATGTCTTCAGCCCATTCCACTCGCTGGACGAACGCCTCGGCCGCAGGTGTGAGTAGCAGCTGGTCATTTGCTACAGCTACGAGACAAAGATCAGCGTCAAGTCCTGCCTCTTGCTGCACCTCAAGCAAGAGCTCTCGGCCTGGACCCACGAACGGGCGGTGGTGCGCCAGGGGATAGGGCGTCCCGTACTCATCACGCAGGCGATCAATAACGATGCGTAGCTCCGACAGCGCAACTTTGTGCGTCCGTCTGTACTCCCGCAAAAGTCCAGATTCGACGAATTCAGCCCAAGTAACGGATCGTCCACTTGTCGGCTCCGCCCGGATCACGGGGCTGTAGTTGCGATTTCCGTACATGCCGCCGTTGAGCCACCAGTGCAAGGTTGACTGTGGCACCCGCAGGATGCGGGAAGCCTCAGCTTCTGAGAACATCTCTCGATCGAGCACGCTTGCGGTCATCACAGGAAGTCTGTCATTAGGAACCGACATTGCCCTACAACGCGCGCGGACACCTTGATCTCACCGCGGGTCGATTGCCCGAACTCGAACGCACTTAGAGTGGGAAGAGCCGAAGACTTTAGGGGCACCGTGGATGCGGTACGAAAGCTGGGTTGAGCGCCAGGTCCGCGAGGCGATCGAGCGCGGCGAGTTCGACAACTTGCCCGGGCAAGGCAAGCCGATCAAGGGCCTCAACGGTCGCGACGATGACAACTGGTGGGTCAAGTCCTACCTGGAGCGGGAGCAGTTGCCCCTTCCGTTGCCGGCATCACTGGCACTCCGCAAGGAGGTTAAGGAACTTCAGGAGACGCTGGCTGATGTGCCTGACGAGCAATCGGTACGCGAGATCGTCAAAGATCTGAATCATCGGATCGCCTCATCGCATCGGATCCGGGTTGACGGTCCGCCGATCGTGATCGGGCTCGTCAACGTTGAGCGAGCTGTGGCCGATTGGCGCCGCCGCAAGTCCTGAGACAATCGCATTTTCTCCGCACCCTTTCGGTCTGCGGTCATTTCGCCCTCGAACTGTCTTTGAACCGCCCGTCTCGACGGTTGTGATGAGACGTACGGCTGCTGCGCTGGGAGCTGTCTGTTTTGACGGCTGTGATGAGAGACGTACGGCTGCCGCCCTGGACGCTGTGCGTTTTGACGGCTGCGATGAAAAGACGTACGCCTGCGTTTCCTGGCGTGATGCGACCGAAGACGTGGAGAGGGGCCCAGATCCCCGCGAGAGCGGGCCAGGGGACGGAATCAGCTCGGCAGTTCCGGCAGGACACCGGTGCGTACCACTTCGGCCGCAATGTTATGCAGCTTGCGGTTGCTCTGCTGACTGGTACGAACCAGCACCTTGAACGCCCGTTCTGGGTCCAGCTCATAGCGGGCCATGACAATCCCGACGGCGGTGCCGGTCGTTCGGTTGCTCTGCAGTGCCTGGCGCAGCTGCCCCACCGTGTTCTCTGCCGCGTCGACCGCGCCGTGGCGGACCCGGCTCATCTGGTAGTGCGCTCGTACCCGCGCAAGTAGCTCGGCAGAGTTGAACGGCTTGACCACGTAGTCGTCGGCACCGGCAGCGAAGGCCCCGATCGCTGTCTCGGTGTCGGCGCGGGCGGTCAGCACGACCACCGGCAACCGAGCCAGTTGCTCGCCTTGCCGGAGCTCGGCGAGAAGCTCGAGCCCGCTCTGTCCTGGCAGCATGACGTCGGTGATCACCAGGTCTGGTGCGTT
>JAJTCL010000439.1 GCA_021323255.1 Propionibacteriaceae bacterium
ACCATGAGCAGGTTGAGGTTGCGCAGTGAGACCAGGATGTCGCCGGCCCGGAACATGGGGAAGGCAGCCGCCATCGCCGGGCTCAGCACCTCGATATGGTTGAGGTGCAGCGCATCGCCCTCCACGCGCGGAGCGTACTGCGCCACGGGGAACAGCACGCCCTCGTAGTGCGAGCGGAAGATCGATTCCAGGACCGAGATCTCGCGCAGCAGCTCGCCATCGGGGCTGAGCTCCAGGACCATGTCGTCCTGGACCTCGCGCGCCACCCCCGGCAAGTGCCCCGTCCGGTTGCGCCGCCCGGGGACCCAGAGATGGCCCTGAGCGTCCTCGAACACCGAATGGTGGGTGCGGTACGGCAGCCGCCAGAGGACATTATCGCAGCTGTCGACCTTCAGGAGGCCGCGGTTCTCGAAGTTGAACACGACGCTGCCGTCCCGGTACAGCACGGCACCGTGCAGATGCGTGTCCCAGTCGCTGAGCGGCGTCTGGCTGCCGGAGAGGTGGGTGGGGTTCGGCCACATCCGCGAGAACGAGGCGCTCCAGCGGTGCAGCTCGCTACCGTCCAAGGCGCGCAGCGAGAGCGCCACCTCGCGGTCGAAGAGGCCGGTCATCAGCGTCACGCCGGGATAGGCCTTGTCCGGGACGTAGGTGACGGTACCTGTGCCCTCCTTCGTCGAGCGCCGCAGGTGCTTGACCGGCTCAATGCCGAGATAAGCCTTCCAGCTGCTGTGCCAGTCGCGGCCGGCGTCGATCGCGTTGTTGACCACCGTATATGCCACGGTCTCGTAGTGCCGTGCGGCCATGCCTGCCAGGAAGACAAGGACGAGAACGCCCAGGGCAAACAGGGGCTTTTCCAGCCGAGCGAGCATCCTCTATCTTTCCAGCAGCGAATCGGAAGGGGCCGATCGGTCCTTCAGGGACAGGACTGGCCGACGAAGGTGGCGGCCTCGAGCGGGATCCGCTCGGCTTGCGTCACGAGCCCGATCAGGCCGGGCTCTGGCGAGTTGGTCCAGTCCCATACGATCTTGTTGTCGGGGCGCGTGACCTCGAACACCCGGCCACGGTTGAACTCGCTCACGAGCACGTTGCCGTTCGGCAGCAAGGCCGAGCGTCCGCGCGAACGGGTGTAGAACGGTGCCTCGTCGGTGCCCTGGTACTGCCAGACCACGTTCCCGGTGGCCGGATCCATCTCCATGACCCGGCTATAGCCCCAGACCCGGTCGATGCCGCCGTCACGGTTGTCGAAGACCAGGATGTGGCCATTCGGCATGAAGTCCGGGTCGTGCTGCCGGATGTAGGGACCCTGCTGCAGCCACTTCACCTTCTTGAGCGTGGAATCGACCACCATCAGCATGTTCAGGCCGCGAAAGGAGAGGATCACGTCGCCCGCCGTGAACATCGGGAACGCTGGCGCCATCTGCTCCGTCAGCACCTCGATGTCGTTGGTGTGGAGCGGGTCGACCACGTTCTGCCACTGCGTGGACTGGGTCATGATCCGCGACAGCAGCGCCTCGCGGCCGTTGTTGTAGAACAGGTCCCAGACCGGCAGCTCCTCCAGGATCTTGCCGTCGGCCGAGATCCGCATGATCTCGTCGCGCCAGATATAGCCCCGGTCGGGCATGGTCATGCCGGGACGGAACTCCTTCTCGGTCGCGAAGGTGCGCGAGAGGGTCAGGATCTCGCCGTTGGGCAGCACGTCGACCGCGTGATGCGTGATCCGCGGGATCGACCACTCCACCTTGGCGCAGCGGTCGAGCTTGGCCAGCCCGTAGCCCGACCAGTTCAGCAGCACGCTGCCGTCCGGGAAGACCTCGGCACCGTGGACAACGGTGTCCAGGTCGTCGACGTCGTAATCGAGCTGCGGCGGGTCGGGGAACGCGTCGCTGTAGGCGATCTTCCAGCGGTGGACGACCTTGCCCTGCATGTCCATCAGGGCCGGGTAGAACCCGTCGGCGAACATGGTGGTGACGAACGTGTAGCCCGGGAAGGCGGCCGGGTCGTTGACCGTGACCCCGCTGGCGGCATTCCGGGAGGCCGGCTTCAGGTACATGGCCCGGAGGCCCAGATAGGAGCGCCAGTTCTGCCGCCAGTCGCTGGCCGCCCGGTCCGCTTCCTTCACCATCTGGTATGGCGCCAGGTTCGCGTTGGCCGAGATCAGGCCGCCGACATAGGCGAGCAGCCCCACACCGACCACCATCGCCACAACCTCGACCGGCCGAATCGTTGCCATCGTTTCCCTAGCTCCGTGACGTTCCCGACGCCGAGTCTCAGCTCGCGCGCGGCACCTTGACCATCATGCTCCGGATGTCTGCTTAAGCTTTCGCCACGCCGTCCGATGCGCGCCGGACTGTGCCCGCCGCGCATCACTGCCGGTGCACCGTGCTCCGCTAGCCGGCCGGCGCGGGGCTCCTGCTACCTGCGCGGCTGCTGCCGACGGAGCGGCAAGCCGCGGAAAGGCCTGACCTTACCGGTTCGGCAAGGTGTTGCTTTGCTCTCAAGCGCACATACCCCAAACCAACGATCTATGCTGCAAGCGTGCCTTGGCCCTGGCCCGAATGCAACCGGCAAGCGCGCGCACCGGCTGCGCCACTTGTCCCGCCATCCGGCCCCGAATATAAGCCCCACCCATTGCCATTTATGCGGAA
>JAJTCL010000079.1 GCA_021323255.1 Propionibacteriaceae bacterium
GCCGTGACGTTGGCATTCGCTGCGAGATCAGCGGGTGGAGGAAAACGCCGGTCCTCGTGGAGCAGGTTGGACAGGGCCTCATCAGTCACAGCGGATCTCCTCACGAGCATCGATGATCGGAGCTGGGCATCGGTTTGATTTGCCGGTTGCCCATCGGCTTCAGCCTACCGAGGCTTGTTGGGTCGACTCGTGAAACCTCACCCCCGGCACCCGCCACCTCTGTCAGAAACGCACGTGCACGTGCGTTTCTGCCACGATGCACACGTTGCAACGCGTGGAGAGCGTGAGCAGCGAACGTCTACGTGCGTTTCTGACAGGGTGAGCGCCTCAGAGCTTGATCTGAAGCACGTCGTCGAAGTCGTAGTTGATCGCCAGCTTGGAGTGATCAACTTCAGCCCGCCAGCAGGAAGTCTGGAAAGGCAGCATCAGCGGATCGGGTACGCGCGCGTACTGGTCGTAGAGGGCCCCGACTTCACGCAGCAACCGGCCGCGACCGGCTGGGTCCAGCCGTGCTACTGCGGGGCGCTGCTCGACCATGGAGATGAGCCCTTGTCGGGTGATCGGCATCCAATTGCGGAAGTTTCGGCGTTCCAGGAGGCCGAAGTAGGGGCTTTCGGCAATCTTCTCGACGCTGTCTGCGCCGAAGTCGCCGCGCATGGCGTCCGGGTCGGCTTCACGCATCAGGGCGATCAGGCGCCGGACCCACGGCACGGTGTCGTCGCGTGTGTTGTACGCGATCGCCAGGTAACCACCAGGCTTGAGAACCCGGGCAATCTCGGTGAGTGCTAACCCTGGCGCGAAGTGATGCAGCGTCTGCGCGGCAGTGACCACGTCGAAATGACACGACAGGAACGGCAACGATTCGACCTGGCCGACGACGTGCCGGCGAGTCCCCAGACGGGCAGGCAGGCCAGCCACCAGATCGACCGTGCGATCGATGCAGAACACTTCATGACCGGCATCGCCCAGCATTGCCGCGAATCCGCCGCGGCCCGCCCCGAGGTCAAGGACGCGCATCGGCTCCTCGCCGACCATCCACGCGGGCGCAGCTTCTGGATAAGGAGTTCGCCGCGTCGCCATGGTGGAAACTTTAGTGGTGCTTGACCCGCTGGCTGATCTTGCACGCGTTGAGGGCGTGCCGTCCGCGGTAGCGGCGGCCACCGATGCCGTCGATGCGGTGCTGAGAGATCGCGGGCTACGGAAGGTAACCGAGGAGCAGCTGAGCCAAGCTCTCCTGGCGGGAGCTAGAGCCAATGCCGAGCTGACCGACGACCCTCCGCGATGGCAGATCGGCGCGCTCCGGCTATCGGCCGAGCTGGCATCCCTGGCGAGGCTCATCAGGGTTGCGCCCGCGCAGGCGCTCGCTCGGGCACACGCCCTGGTAGCTCGTGGCGTAGTGCCGGACGGCGAACTCGGCAAGATCGACTCGGAACCAGTTACGGCGGCCCGAATGAGCAGCCTGGGCGAGATGCTCACCCGCCCTACCTCGGCACCGGCAATCGTGGTCGGCGCCATCGCACATGCCGAGGTCGCCGTGGTGGCGCCCTTCGGTGCGGCCAGTGGCTTGATCGCGCGGGCGACGGAACACCTGGTGCTGGTCTCGGCCGGTCTGGATCCGTACGGGGTGATCGTGGTCGAGGCAGGGCATGCCGCAAGCGGCTCGACCTACGCTGCTGGGCTGGAGGCGTACGCGGGCGGCACCGTTCAGGGAGTCAAGGGTTGGTTATTGCGCTGCGCGGCAGCCGTGGCTCGCGGCGCTGAGTTGTCGCCGGCCGGTCGCCCTTGAGCGCGAACGCTGACAAGGCGGCGGGAGCGGATACGTGACGCGGCGCCCACCGAGGCGGGCGCCGTGCCTGGCACGTCAGGAGCAAGTGACCATGCGTGCTTTGTTCAACGTGTTGGCCCAGGTCAAGCCTGGATCGCAACTTCCCGTCGGGGATGGGTGATCGCCGCGTGGGTGCTTGCTTGCCGTGCGAGGTTTGCCGACTCGTCGATCAAGACTGCGCGCGACGGTCTGTCCGACCGTCACCCTAGAAGCCCATTCCGTCTCGACGACTCGGGGTTACCTTGAAGTCCTTTTTACCCCTATCCGGACGCAATGGAAAGGCCCTCCGGCAAGCAGAAATTTGACGCCTTCGAGCGTTAATCGGTCGACCGTTGGCTGCCAACCGGTTGCTTTGGACCAAGATCAAATTTGGGTACCGGAACTTTCTTGACCGCACACGATCTGCACGTCACCCGGAGGTCGTCCACAGGCCGGAGGCCGCTCGAAGCGTCATCCACAGATTTCGCTGTGCGCGGCGCAAACGGATCCGAGGTCAACACACTGCCGATATGGACCCGCATCGGCTCGGCCAGACCACGGTAGTGGTGGCAACCGCCGATCCCGAGCTGCTTGATCAAGTGCTGTCGGTTACGGCGGTGGTCGGGGTCGAGCCGCTGATCCTGAGTGACCCGGGGCAGGTGCGTACGCACTGGGCCTCAGCCTCTATGTTCCTGCTCGGCGTCGATCAGGCGGCTCGAGTCGCCACGATGGGAGTGCCACGGCGCGCTGAGGCCTACCTGATTGCTGGAGAGAAGGCCTCCGCTTCTCAGGCACAGCAGTGGTCAGTGCGGCTCGGAGCAGCGGTGATATCGCTGCCCGCGAGTGCTGGTTGGCTCTCCGAGGCCCTCGCCGATATCGGCGGCACCGGTCAGGGGACCGGCAGCCTCGTCTGCGTGTTGGGCGGTTCAGGCGGTGTAGGTGCTTCGACGCTGGCTGCAGGGCTCGCGTTCGTTGCAGCTCGAGCTTCGCACCGCACGATGCTGATTGACGCCGACGTGCGATCCGGTGGCCTGGACCTGCTGCTGGGTGCCGAACGGACGGCGGGATGGCGGTGGCCGCGGCTGGCTACCGCGCGCGGTCACCTCGGCGACCTGACCGGGCTGCTGCCAACTGTGGAAGGGGTTGATGTGTTGTCCATGGCGCGAGGTGAAGCACCACCAGGCTGGGAACTGCAGGCCGAGCAACTGAAGTCGGTGCTGCTCTCGGCCATGCGAAGCCATGAGATCACCGTGGTTGATCTGCCTCGGACGCTTGGAACTGGCGCTGGGGACCCCCTGCGGCGCGCGAAGGTAGTTCTGCTGGTGCGGGATGACGTCCGGGGTGTCGCCGCGGGACGCGAAGCAGTCCGCGGGCTAGAAGGTGCCTGCGACTCCCTCGGACTGGTGGTCCGCCAGAATCGCTCACGCTTGCTGGAACCGAAGCTGGTCGCCACTGGGGTCGGTTTGCCATTGATCGGATCGTTCGTCGATGACCCGGCACTGATCATGGCTGCAGAGCGAGGCGACCCGCCGGCACGGTCGGCGCGCAGTGCCTTGGCCAGGCTCTGTCGCCAGCTGCTTGGTGATCTCCCACAGACGCACCAGACCGAAGTGAAGGCACTGGCGAGGGCATGACCGCAGTTGTGACATCGCCTGGAGCCGGCAATGTGGATGTCGAGGACATGGCGTTGGACCTTGTCCGGGATCGGCTGGCCGGACTCGGCCGTCAGTACACCCCAGTGGACGTGGCCACTGCGATGCGTGCTGAAGGTATGGTCGTCAGCGACTCAGCCGTACTCGACACCGTCGAGTCGTTGCGCAGGCACAGCGTCGGCGCGGGTCCATTGGAACAGCTGCTGCACCAGCCTGGGGTGACCGACGTCCTCGTCAACGGTGCAGACCAAGTCTTTGTGGATCGCGGTGCCGGGCTCGAGCTGACCGGCGTTCGGTTTCGGTGCGAAGGAGACGTTCGCCGGCTGGCACAGCGTCTGGCAGCCTCTGTTGGTCGGCGTCTCGACGATGCAATGCCCTTCGTTGATGCAAGGCTGGCCGACGGAAGCCGGGTCCATGCAGTGCTCGGCACTCTGGCCTCACCGGGCACCTGCATCTCGCTGCGAGTGCCGGCACATCGAAGCTTCTCGCTGCAAGATTGTGTCGCCTCGGGCTCGGTGACCCCTGGTGCCGCGCAGCTCCTGTCACGCATGATCGAGGCAAAACTGGCGTTCCTGATCAGTGGCGGGACTGGCTCAGGCAAGACGACGCTGCTGGCCGCCCTCTTGGCGCTGGTCCCGCCAGAGGAACGGATCGTCATCGTCGAGGACTCCCGGGAGCTGGCACCTCACCACCCTCATGTCGTACGGATCGAGGGTCGGCCGGCCAACACCGAGCTCGCCGGGGCGATCACCCTTACCGACCTGGTCCGCCAATCATTGCGGATGCGTCCGGATCGGTTAGTGATCGGTGAAGTACGCGGTGCGGAGATCTGCGACCTGCTGACGGCGATGAATACCGGTCACGAGGGTGGGTGTGGCACAGTCCACGCCAATTCCACGGCCGACATTCCGGCCCGGCTGGAAGCGCTGGCTTCGCTTGGCGGGCTGCCACGGAGCGCATTGCACGCGCAACTGGCATCGGCGCTTGATGCAGTGGTACACGTAGCCCGCGATGACTCTGGGATGCGACGCGTGGCCGAGATTTCGATCTTCGTACGCGAGCCCGGAAGTGGACTGGTCCACAGCGAGTGCGCTGTCCATTTCCGCCCGGACGGTGGCACCGCGCTAGGTGCTGGCAGTCGGGAGCTGGAACGGATGCTGGACCGTTCATCATGATCATGGTTTGTCTCGGCTGCGCGGTGCTGGCCGCCTGGATGGCAGTGCCACGCCCGGCGGCGCGGAGTCTCAGCAGCCGGCTCGCCCCCTGGGCGCCGTCGCCAGTCGCCTACGGCCGCGCCGAGGACCGACGGCGACGACGACGCTCGCTGGCGCTCTCGAGCTTGATCATCTTGCTGGTCCTGATCATTACTGCCGGGCTCGCCGGGCGGGCTCGGGGTGCGGTACTCGCCAGTGCGGCGATGCTGGTCATGATGACGACTACGCGCTTGATCGCCCAGCACCGACGACGAAGATCCGCCCGCAGGACGCGAGCCGATGTCGCGCATGCCTGTACCGTGTTGGCCTCCTACCTTCGGGTCGGTCAGGTGCCCTCCGCGGCGCTGGCAATCGCGGCCGCGGACTGCGAAGTGCTTCGCGAGGGCCAGCGGGCACACAGCCTTGGCGGGGACGTGGTCGCTGTTTGGCGGCAAAAGGCAAGGCTGCCGGGCATCAGGGCCTCCTCGAGCTGGCGCGGGCCTGGCAGGTCTCGGTGGAGACCGGAGCGCCGATGTCGTCGACGCTGGACCAGGTTGCGGCCAATCTTTCGGCCGACCAATCGCTGATGGGAGTGGTCAACAGCGAGCTCGCTGCTGCCCGCGCGAGTAGCAAGGTGATGGCTGCTTTGCCGCTGTGTGGCATGGGCATCGGCTATCTGCTGGGAGGTGACCCCGCTCGTTGGTTGCTGGCCGAGCCTGCCGGCTGGGCATGCCTGCTAGCGGGGGTGCTGCTGGGCTGCGCCGGTGTGCTGTGGATTGAGGCGCTCGCTCGAGGCGCCTCGCCAGAGATATAGCCAATGTCTGCCACCATGATCTCCACCCTGCTGACTGGGTTCGGTACCACGCCGGCGCGCACCCTGTTGTCTGCCGGATTGGCTGGATTGGCGATGTTCCTCCTGGTGCGGAATCCGGCTGGTCAGCTTCGCCGCATGTCGCGCAGGGAATCAAGGCCCGCTCGAGTGCTGGCCCCGCTCAGGCGGTTGATCGAGGGGCGTGCAGATGCACCGCCGCTGTTGCGCCGCGTGCTGCTGAGCATCGCCTGCGCCCTCGCCCTCGGCCTTGCCGGATCTGGCGTGGCCGGCTGGTCGGGACGTTTGATCTGGTTCGCGGTACCGGTTGTCGCAGCAATTGGAGTGCTGGGGCTTGGATGGGCTGAACCGCAGTCGGCACGCCGCCGCCGACGACAGTTGATCATGGAAGTGCCGCAGGCGCTGGAGTTGATGGCCGCCTGTCTGGCAGCTGGGGTGCCGATGCGTACCGCGTGCGCGTCGGTGGTACGGACCTTCGACGGCCCTGTCGCTGATGATCTTGGTCAGGTCATGGCGTTGTTGCAGCTCGGTGTCGCTGATGTCGTTGCCTGGCGAACCCTTCATGATCATCCGCAATTGGGCCGTGCGGCTGCGGACCTGGCGCGTGCGATGGAGTCGGGGACCTCGGTAGTCGAAGGGTTGCGACATCACGCTGCTACGGCTCGCGAGACTCGGCGGGGCGAGTTGCAAGTGCGGGCCCGGGCGGTTGGCGTACGCAGTGTGTTGCCGCTGATGACGTGCTTCCTTCCCTCATTCATGCTTCTCGGGATCGTGCCCGCCGTGGTGTCTGCGGTCTTCCAGGCCCTCTCCTGACGGTGGTTGCGAGAGATGTCCACAAGTCGCAGGGCAGTTCGAGCGCTGTCAACAGATTGTTGCCGCAGCGCACGATTGGGCGCTTCGTCAACAGACTCCAGACGCATCCA
Organism: Propionibacteriaceae bacterium; assembly: GCA_021323255.1. Classification (GTDB taxonomy): domain Bacteria; phylum Actinomycetota; class Actinomycetes; order Propionibacteriales; family Propionibacteriaceae; genus Microlunatus. The sequence continues at coordinate 6,402 of JAJTCL010000079.1, forward strand.
GATCGATGCCGCAACCGAAACAGGTGCGCGACACCCGAGGAGGGAATATGACTAATGACATCGCAGTGGTGGACATAGATGCGATGGCTGAGCCAGCGCCACGCCGCCGCGATCAACGGGGGATGGTCAGTGCCGAGTGGGCGGTAGGCATCATTGCCGCCATTGCGATTGCCGGAGTGCTGCTGGGAATCGTCACCAGCGGGCCGGTCCGAGACGCTTTGCTCGATTTCATCTTGATGGTGATCCGCTCCTTTTCTGGCTACATCCAGTGAGGCTGGCTGAGGCGAGTGGGCAGTCGGAGCACCGCGGATGATCCGAGCGCAGGACGCACGGGGGATGGTGACGGCCGAACTGGCCGTCACGACCCTGGCCGCTTTCGCACTGCTGACCGCGATGTGCTGGGGGATGTATCTGGTCGTCACGCAACTCCGCTGTGTCGACGCCGCGGCCGCGATCGCACGTCAGGCGGCTCGCGGCGACACTGTCGCGATCGCCAAGGCCAAGGCTGCAGCACCATCTGGAGCCACGATTGCGATCGACAAGCGGCCGAACCTGGTCATCGTGAGCGTGCGGGTGAAGGCTCGACCGTTGGCTCCCTGGTTGATTGCCGTGCCACTCCAGGCTCGGGCGCAGGTGGTCCCGGAGCCGGCCGCAGGTGACAACCGATGAGCAAGCAACGAGGCGGGCGCGCCGAGCTAGGCAGTGCATCAGTGCTGATGGCCGGCATCCTCGGCGTGGTCATCACGTTCAGCAGTGCCGCCTTGGTGATTGCGGGATACGCCGTCGGCTATCGCCGAGCTCGCGCTGCAGCTGACCTCAGTGCGCTGAGTGCGGCAGCGGCGTTTCAGCACGGCCGGGACCCCTGTGCCCAGGCCGCACGCACCGCCGGGCACAACGGCGCCCGGGTGGACAGCTGCAGCAGGGTGGGCGATGCGGTCGACTTTGTGGTGACCGTGCGTGTCTCGGTGGTTTCAGGTACGCGCCTCCCTCAGCTACCGAGGACGGTAGCTGCAGCGGCTCACGCAGGTCCGGTGTCCTGGGCGTCCGGCTCGTCGAGCTCGAACTGAGGTGGTGTGACGGCGATGGTGGCTTTGCCCGCGTCCAAGTCAATACCCATGGGAGCGCCGCCGCCGTGGGACGGGCGGACCACGAGCATCTTCTGGCGATCCCGCTCCTCGCGCAGGTGCTTCAGGCCAGGCTGGAAGATCTCCAGGAAGCTCACTTCTCGGGCTCGTCGCGGGTCAGAGCGTCTGCCTCATCAAGCATCGCCTGCCGCTCCGCTGCTGTGGTTGAGGCCCGGCCCTCCACATCTACGCTCGACTCTTCCTTAGTGGCTTCCGGCTGCGCCGGCCTGCTCGTCACTGTTGTGCTGGAGGTCTTGGTCGTGGTCCGGGTCGTCGAGGTTTCAGCTGGCGGTGTCGAGGCGTCTGCGGCAGCCGCATCTGAGGCTGCCAATTCCTTCAGCCGCTGGCGCCTCGCCCGCCCGCGCCGGATACCAGTGCGCAACAGCAAAAGCGCCAGGATGGTCACCGCCATGGTGATGGCACCGGTGATGAAAATACCCGCGCTGGTCACCTTCAGGACTGCTCCGAAGATGGACAAGTCGTAGATGTCCGGGTTACTGACGAAAATCGCGATAACCAGTACCGCAACCAGAACAAGCAGTATCAAACCGAGCACGACCATAGCGTCATTATCACTCGCGGGCGTACGCTCAATTCAGCGACGCGAAGAGGCGTCTTCCCAAACGTCGCCTGCGGGCCCAGCAGGCCGATCCGAGCGATTCGGCCTGGCCACCGGGCCTCATTGCGATGTGTCGCGTACACGCCTCGATGACGAAACCAGTGCCACTTGTGGTTAGACTTCGCGAGCGGCTAAGGGCAGTAGCCGCGAGTGCCGAATGTCTCAGGAGGGCGATTGATGTCCCTACTTCCAGTTCCCTTGGAAGTGACTTCTATTAGCTTGTCGGGAGTCAACCTGACGTTCGTCGCAGTGGTGGGCTGCATCGCCCTCCTTGCGCTGGTGATGGCCATGGTCTTCCGCCGCGAGGTGCTTGCAGCCGCTGACGGCACCCCGAATATGCAGTCAATCGCCCGCGCCGTTCAGGAGGGTGCGAGCGCTTATCTCGGTCGCCAGTTCCGAACCCTGAGTGTGTTCGCGGTCGCTGCATTCTTCCTACTGCTGCTGCTGCCAGTCCATGCCAGTGAGGACTTCAGCAGTCTCACCTTGCGTATCAGCCGCTCCGTCGCCTTCCTAGCCGGAGCGGTCTTTTCTGCTCTGATCGGTTACCTCGGCATGTGGCTGGCGGTCCGCGCCAACGTACGCGTCGCCGCCGCCGCCCGCAGTGAAGGTCGCGATCCTGCTATGAAGATCGCCTTCCGAACTGGGGCGCATGTCGGCATGGCTACCGTCGGGCTGGGTCTGTTCGGCGCCGCATTGGTGGTCTTCATATTCCGCGGCGACGCTCCGACCATCCTCGAGGGCTTCGGCTTCGGCGCAGCAATGCTCGCCATGTTCATGCGCGTCGGCGGCGGCATCTTTACCAAGGCGGCTGACGTGGGGGCCGACCTGGTCGGCAAGGTTGAGCAGAACATTCCCGAAGACGATCCACGTAACGCCGCGACGATTGCAGACAACGTCGGCGACAACGTCGGTGACTGTGCTGGCATGGCCGCCGATCTGTTCGAGTCCTACGCCGTCACCCTGGTTGCGTCTTTGATCCTCGGCAGGGCGGCCTTCGGTGAGGCCGGCCTGGTGTTCCCGCTGATCGTGCCGGCAATCGGAGTCATCACCGCCATCATCGGTGTTTTCCTGACCCGCCCACGAGCAGGCGAAAACGGACTCAAGACGATCAACCGTTCCTTCTATTTGTCCGCAGCCATCTCCGCGGTGCTGGTGGCAGTCGCGGCTTTCGCATACCTGCCGTCTTCATTCGCCGCACTCGGGGTGTCTGACGTCGAGCTCGGGCCGATCGACGATCCGCGGATCATCGCCATCGGCGCGGTCGTCATCGGCATCGTGCTCGCCGTTCTCATCCTCAGCCTGACCGGTTACTACACCGGCACCGAGGATCGCCCGGTCAACAATGTCGGCAAGACCTCACTGACTGGCGCAGCAACCGTCGTGCTGTCCGGCATTTCGGTAGGTCTTGAATCGGCGGTCTACACCGCCCTCGTTATTGCTGCAGCGGTCTACGGTGCGTTCCTGCTCGGCGGTTCTGGGATCGTCGGGCTGTTTGCGATCGCCCTCGCCGGCTGCGGCTTGCTCACAACTGTCGGCGTAATTGTGGCGATGGATACCTTCGGTCCAGTCTCCGACAACGCCCAGGGCATCGCTTGGCAACACCACCAAGGCCATTACCAAAGGAATCGCGATCGCCACTGCGGTGCTTGCCGCGACCGCCCTGTTCGGCTCCTACACCGACGCGATCAGGAATGTGTTGGCCGAGAGTTATGGCAGGTTCATCGAGCAGGCCGTGGTCTTCGCGCCGCAAACCTTGGTGGGCCTGCTGCTTGGCGCCGCTGTCGTCTTCTTGTTCTCAGGCCTCGCAATCAGCGCAGTCGGTCGCGCGGCCGGGGCCGTGGTGTTCGAGGTACGCCGCCAGTTCCGAGAGATCCCTGGGATCATGGAGGGCACCGGGAAACCCGAATACGGCAAGGTCGTCGACATCTGCACCAAGGATTCCTTGCGCGAGCTGGCAACACCGGGACTGTTGGCCATATGCGCCCCGGTTGCCGTTGGATTCGGCCTCGGGGCCTCTGCATTAGCCGGCTACCTGGCAGGCGCCATTGCCGCCGGCACATTGATGGCGGTTTTCCTCGCGAACTCAGGGGGTGCCTGGGACAACGCCAAGAAACTGGTCGAGGACGGTCACCACGGTGGCAAGGGTTCGGATGCCCATGCGGCGACAGTGATCGGGGACACCGTCGGCGACCCGTTCAAGGACACCGCAGGACCTGCCATCAACCCGTTGATCAAAGTCATGAACCTGGTATCGCTGCTGATCGCGCCGGCGGTCGTTGCCATGTCGCCGCTCAGCACCACCCCGAATGCCTTGCGCTATGTGATCGCGGGTGTGGCGGTAGCGATCATCATTACCATGGTGACCATCAGCACTCGTCGTGAGGTGGCGATTGCCAGCCCGCCAGACGAGCCCCCGCGCCCCCAGCTGGAAGCAGAGGACACGGTGCAGGTCCCGATAGAGCAATCTGAGACAAAGGTTGACAAACTAGCTCAATGATCGACGCCGGTCGTTGGTGCCTGCCGGATCCCGCGCGCAAGGCACACTGGATTGCGATGAGTAGCAATTCCTACGGCGACGGTTCGACACGCGGCTTCGACAAACTGCCGCCCGACCTGTATCAGCCTGACCCCGAGCTGGCTGGCTATCCGCCACCGCAGCCAGCACCGTCCATGGGACCAATCGGCTATGGCCAGTCTGGCCCAGGACAGCCGTACCGCCAGGTGGGCCCGTACGGGTCGGCTGGCTATCCGCCTCCGGTGCCGGCACCGACCAGCGCATTGCCCGACATCCCACGGCCCTACCAGCAGATGCTCCGCGGCCGGCAATATCGCTGGTGGAGACCGCTGCTCTGTCTGGTCCTGGTCCTGCCACTGGCGTTGCTCATGATGGGCCTTGCGATCATCCCGGTGCTCGTAGCTGGACTGGTGACGGGAGCGCCCGATCTCGTCGAGTACGCCTTGAGGGCAACGACCGACATCGCCAACATGGGCCCGGTCGGCTTCCTCTACTTGAATCTGACACTCATTGTGCTCATCCCGGCCAGCGGCCTGTCGATCTGGATCGTGCATGGCATCCGGCCGGGATTCCTGTCTTCTGTCGCGGGCCGAATTCGGTGGCGCTGGCTGCTGCGCTGCATCGCCGTCATCACGCCGCTCTGGGCGCTCTACACCTTTCTGGGGGTGATCGTCGACCCATTCACCTCGCCCCGTCCTGATCACTGGGTTGCACTGCTGGTCATCGTGCTTTTCATGACCCCGTTGCAGGCAGCAGGGGAGGAGTACTTCTTCCGCGGCTGGATCATGCAGAACGTTGGCGCGTGGTTCGCTCGACCGATGGTCGCACTGGTCGCTTCACTCATCGTGTCGGCGGTCGCCTTCTCCACTGCCCACCTCAGTCCAGACCCCTGGGTACTAGGCACCATCGCCTGCCTCTCGGTGGCTTCTGGGCTTGCGGCCTGGCGGACCGGCGGACTAGAAGCCGGTATTGCGATGCATGCCATGAACAACGTGCTGACTTTCCTCGTCGTGGTGCTCTTCGGAGGTTGGTCTCAAGCGTT